>NZ_JBSHBN010000007.1:0-110755 GCF_053612025.1 Kitasatospora sp. NPDC054768 | reverse complement strand
CAGGACGTCCTGCGGGGGCCGCGGCCGTGGGAGCCCGGGCCGCTCAGGCCCGGACGGTCGCGCTCCAGGCGGCCTCGGCGGCGGCCAGGGCGGGCGCCGGGTCGGCGCCCGTCGCCCCGGCCAGGGCCGACACGCACGCGCGGACGGTGTCCAGCGCGGCCGCCCGCCCGTAGTGGTTGACCCGCAGCATCGAGCCGGCCAGGGCGCCGCCGCCCGGCTGGACGGGCAGGGCCGGGTCGAGGCGGGCGGCGAGGGCGGTCGCGTCGACGCCGTCCGGGGTGCGCAGGGTGGTGGCGACCGGGGCCGCGTGGGCGTCCTCGACGACGTACGGGGCCAGGGTGCCGAGCGCGCGGACGCCGGCCCGGGTGGCGGCCGAGGCGGCGCGGTGGCGGGCGATCACGGCCGGCAGGCCGTCGGCGGCGATCCGGTCCAGGCAGGCGCCGAGCGCGAGCATCTCCAGCTGGGCCGGGGCGTGCGGCAGCACCGCGCGGCCGGCGTCGGTCCAGCGCTCCTTCCAGTCGAGCAGCGAGAGGTAGGAGCGGCGCGGGGCGGCCGGGTTGGCGGCGATCCGCTCCCAGGCGCGCGCGGAGACGGAGACGGCGGAGACGCCGGCCGGGCCGCCCATCGCCTTCTGGCCGCCGATGACGCACAGGTCGACGCCCCACTCGTCGGTGAGCAGCGGCTCGGCGGCGACGGAGGCGACCGCGTCGAGCATCAGCAGCGCGCCGTGCTCGCGGACCACGGCACCGATCCCGGCGACCGGGTTGGTGTTGCCGGTGGCGGCCTCGGCGTGCACCAGGGAGACGAAGTCGATCTCCGGGTCGGCGTCGAGGGCCTCGGCCACCTGCTCGGCGCTCACCGCGCTGTCGAAGGGCACGGCCAGGTCGACGACCTTCGCCCCGCAGGAGCGCAGCCAGTTGCCGAAGGTCTGCCCGTACGGGCCGGTGACGATGTTGAGGGCGGTCGAGCCGGGGTGCGCGGCGCCGCGGATCGCGGCCTCCAGGGGGAGGAGCGCCTCGCCCTGGGTGACGATCACATCGGCCTCGGTGTGCAGCAGCGCGGCCACCCGGTCCTCGATCGCCGCGAACTCGGCGGCGCTGAGCGGGGGCAGGTCGAGGAAGGGGCTCACGTCTTGATCGCCTTTCGCGGGGGTGGGGTGCGGAAACGAGTCTGCCGCATCATGACTGCTTACACGGAACCCGCCCGTCGGTAGAGTGCGGCCATGAGCGATGGCGCGGTGCTGCACGTGCGGGGTCGGGTGCTGGTCGGTCCGCAGGACGTCCGGGACGAACTCTGGGTGGTGGACGGCCGGGTGAGCTTCACCCGCCCGCCGACCGCCGGGGACGTGCGGACGGTGAACGGCTGGGTGCTGCCCGGCCTGGTGGACGCGCACTGCCACGTCGGCCTGGACGCGCACGGCGCGGTGGACGCCGCGACCAGCGAGAAGCAGGCGCTCACCGACCGGGACGCCGGCACCCTGCTGATCCGCGACGCCGGCTCGGCCGCCGACACCCGGTGGATCGACGAGCGCGAGGACCTGCCCCGGATCATCCGGGCCGGGCGGCACATCGCCCGCACCCGCCGCTACATCCGCAACTACGCGCACGAGATCGAACCCGGCGACCTGGCCGCCTACGTGCGGGCCGAGGCCCGGCGCGGGGACGGCTGGGTGAAGCTGGTCGGCGACTGGATCGACCGCGAGCGCGGTGACCTCGCCGCCTGCTGGCCCGGCGACGCGCTGGCCGAGGCGATCGCGGCGGCGCACGAGGAGGGTGCCCGGGTCACCGCGCACTGCTTCTCCGCCGAGTCGCTGCCGGACCTGCTGGCGGCCGGGATCGACTGCGTCGAGCACGCCACCGGGCTGACCGAGGAACTGATCCCGGCCTTCGCCGAGCGCGGGGTGGCGATCGTGCCGACGCTGGTCAACATCGCCACCTTCCCGGACCTCGCGGCCGGCGGCGAGGCCAAGTTCCCGGCCTGGTCGGCGCACATGCGGCGGCTGCACGAGCGCCGGTACGACACCGTGGGCGCCGCGCACGACGCCGGCATCCCGGTGTTCGTCGGGACGGACGCGGGCGGCTCGCTGGCGCACGGGCTGGTCGCGGACGAGGTGGCGGAGCTGGTGAAGGCGGGGCTGAGCCCGGCGCAGGCGCTGTCGGCGGCGAGCTGGGGAGCGCGCGAGTGGCTGGGACGGCCGGGGCTGGAGGAGGGCGCGCCGGCGGACTTCGTGGTGTACGCGCAGGATCCGCGGGCGGACGTCCGGGTGCTCGCGGACCCGCGGCTGGTGGTGCTGCGGGGGCGGCCGGTCGGGTAGCCGCGGACCCGGTCGACCTGCCTCGATCCCATGATCATCCGCTGAAAGCGCTGTCGGTGTAGGCCGATAGGGTGGCGACCATGGCACCGCGTCCACTGAACGAGATCGTCGAGCCCGGCTGGGCCACCGCCCTGGAGCCCGTCGCCGGACGGGTCGCCGCGATGGGCGACTTCCTGCGCGCCGAACTGGCCGCAGGCCGAACCTACCTGCCCTCCGGCCCGAACGTGCTGCGGGCCTTCCAACAGCCCTTCGCCGACGTACGGGTGCTGATCGTCGGGCAGGACCCGTACCCGACGCCCGGCCACGCCGTCGGGCTCAGTTTCTCGGTGGCGCCGGAGGTGCGGCCGATCCCGGCGAGCCTGATCAATATCTACCGGGAGTACGGCACCGACCTGGGCCTGCCGCAGCCGTCCAACGGGGACCTCACCCCGTGGACGCAGCAGGGCGTGCTGCTGCTCAACCGCGTGCTCACCGTGCAGCCGCGCAAGAGCGGCCAGCACCGCGGCAAGGGCTGGGAGGCGGTCACCGAGCAGGCGATCCGGGCGCTGGTGGCGCGCGGCGGCCCGCTGGTGGCGATCCTGTGGGGGAGCGACGCCCGCAACCTGCGCCCGCTGCTGGGCAACGTCCCGTCGGTGGAGTCGGTCCACCCCAGCCCGATGTCGGCCGACCGCGGCTTCTTCGGTTCGCGGCCGTTCAGCCGGGCGAACGAGCTGCTGGTGCGGCAGGGGGCGCAGCCGGTGGACTGGCGGCTGCCGTAGTCGCCGGTGCGGCGCGGCCGCGGTAGGCCGGTACGGCGCGGCTGCCGTAGCAGAACTGGGTCAGCGCAGAACGCCAATCTCACTCCAACGAGTGAAATGACTTTCTGTGTTACTCATGTGACGGATTGTTCGAGAAGACTGGCGGCTCATCGTTTCATCTGTGTGGGGGTATCGCCATGTCTTCTCGCCGAATCGTTTCCGCCGCCGCGGCCACCGCCGTGGTGGCGAGCACCCTGCTCACCGCCGCGCCCGTCCACGCGGCCGAGCCCGCCCCGTCACCCGGCAAGGCGCGCGCCGTCACCGCCGAACTCGACCTGGACGTCAGCCTGTTGAACAAGGCGGTGGACGTCCCGGTGAACATCGCGCTGAACAAGGTGGAGTCGCCGGCGCAGCGCGACGGATCGATCCTGACGGCCACGGTGGCCGGGGTCGACCAGACCGGCCCGGTCGAGCTCGTCAAGGCCGACATCGGCAAGTCGGTGACCAGGGTCGACGCCAAGGGCGCCACCGCCTCCGTCAAGCTGGTCAACGCCGACGTGCACGCCCCCGGCCTGCCCACCACCGCGCTGCTCGGCCTGGAGGCGATGAGCGCCGAGGCGACCTGTCCGGTCGACGGGCAGCCGACCGCCGACGTGGTCGCGCCGGTCAAGCTCAGCGTGCTCGGCAAGCCGGTCACCGTCGGCGTGTACGGCCCGACCAAGGTGGACGTGCCGCTGGTCGGCAGCGTCTCGGTGGAGTTCTCCAAGAAGACCGTCACCACGACCACCGCCGCCGCCTCCGCCCTGGAGGTGCAGGTGGAGGTGAACCCGCTCAACCTGAACGTCGCCAAGGTCACCGGGAAGGTCACCGTCGCCTCGGTGAGCTGCGAGAAGCCCTCCGCGCCGTCGACCGCCCCGACTGCCCCGACCACCACGGGTACCGCGGGCACCGCGCCCGCCGGTGCGCCCGCCGCTCAGCCGGTCGCCGACACCACCACCTCGCGGGCCGCCGGTCCGCAGGCCGCGGTGGAGAAGTCGGAGAAGGGGGAGAAGCTGGCCGCCACCGGCGGCAGCAGTGCCACCGGCCCGCTCGCCGCGGGGGCCGCCGCCCTGGTCGCGGGCGGGGCGGCCGCGCTGTGGGCCACCCGGCGCCGTCGCGCCGCGCACGCCCGTCGTCACTGACCATGCCCGTGCCGTCACCGACGGCACCCGGAACGGCGGGAGTGCCACCCCCGGCACTCCCGCACCGTGACCGTGCCAATGCGGACGGTTGGTTCACATGCGCGTTACACGAGAGGAACAACCGGGAAACGGCGGCTTGCAACGCTACGCGGGCACCCACCACCCAGCAATGCGAGGGACACGACGTGGCAATCAAGGCCGAGTACATCTGGATCGACGGCACCAAGCCGACCGCGAAGCTCCGTTCCAAGACTCGCGTCCTGCCCAACGCCGACAAGATCCCCACCTGGGGCTTCGACGGTTCCTCGACCAGCCAGGCCGAGGGCCACGCCTCGGACCGCGTGCTGGACCCGGTGCGTGTGGTGCCGGACCCGATCCGCGGCGGCGACAACATCCTGGTCCTCTGCGAGGTCCTGGAGACGGACGGCACCCCGCACGTCTCCAACACCCGCGCCCTGCTGCGTGAGGTCGCCGAGAAGTACACCGCGCAGGAGTCGATCTTCGGCATCGAGCAGGAGTACACCTTCTTCAAGGGCTCCCGCCCGCTGGGCTTCCCGGAGGGCGGCTTCCCGGCCCCGCAGGGCGGCTACTACTGCGGTGTCGGCGCCGAGGAGGTCTTCGGCCGCGAGATCGTCGAGCTGCACCTGGACCGCTGCATCGACGCCGGCCTGGCCATCTGCGGCATCAACGCCGAGGTCATGCCCGGCCAGTGGGAGTTCCAGATCGGCCCGGTCGACGCGCTGACCGTCTCCGACGACATGTGGATCGCCCGCTACCTGCTGTACCGCACCGCCGAGGAGTTCGGCATCGACGCCACCCTGGACGCCAAGCCGGCCAGGGGCGACTGGAACGGCGCGGGCGCCCACACCAACTTCTCCACCAAGGCGATGCGCGAGGGCTACGACGCCATCATCACCGCCTGCGAGTCGCTCGGCGCCTCCCAGGAGAAGGTGCTGGAGCACGTCAGCCAGTACGGCGACGACATCCAGTCCCGCCTCACCGGCAAGCACGAGACCGCCCCGTGGAACGCCTACAGCTACGGCGTCTCCGACCGCGGCGCCTCCGTGCGCATCCCGTGGCAGGTCGAGGTGGACAAGAAGGGCTACATCGAGGACCGCCGCCCGAACGCCAACGTCGACCCCTACGTCGTCACCCGCCTCCTGATCAACACCTGCTGCGCCGCCCTGGAGAAGGCCGGCCAGGTCTGATCCACCGCCGTACCCGGCACCCGCACCACGTCACGCCCGCAGGCCCCCTCCCGGTGCAGGAGGGGGCCTGCGGGCATTGCGGCGTCGGGGTGTCGAGGTGTCCGGGGGCGGGGCCGGGAGCCCGGGGGCTTGATCGGGGTGGGGGAGGCGCGGAGAATCGGGGCATGACTGCTCCGGGCCGCCCCCTTCTCGTGCGCAGGCTGCACGTGGACCTGGGGCGGGTGTGGGCGGACGGGTGTCGCCGCGAGTGGGTTCCGACAACCGACCGCAGGCAGCACCGGCCCCAGGAGTGTGTCCGTCCATGGCTCTCACCTTCCACTGGTTCCTCCCCACCAACGGCGACAGTCGGCTGATCGTCGGCGGCGGGCACGGCTCCACGCCCGGCGCCGCCGGGTCGGACCGGCCGCCGGGCATCGGCTACCTCGGCCAGATCGCCCGCAGCGCCGAGCAGTTGGGCTTCGAGGGCGTGCTCACGCCGACCGGGGCCTGGTGCGAGGACGCCTGGCTGACCACCGCGATGCTGAGCCAGGTGACCGAGCGGCTGAAGTACCTGGTGGCGTTCCGGCCCGGGCAGATCAGCCCGACGCTGGCCGCGCAGATGGCCGCGACCTACCAACGGCACTCCGGCGGGCGGCTGTTGCTCAACGTGGTGACCGGCGGGGAGTCCGCCGAGCAGCGCGCCTTCGGGGACTTCCTGGACAAGGACGCCCGGTACGCGCGGACCGGGGAGTTCCTGGACATCACCCGACGGCTCTGGGCGGGGGAGACGGTCGACCACCACGGGCCGCACCTGCGGGTCGAGGGCGCACGGCTGAACCGGCTGCCGGACCCGGTGCCGGCGGTGTACTTCGGCGGTTCCTCCCCGGCCGCCGGCGACGTCGCGGCCCGGTACGCGGACGTCTACCTGACCTGGGGCGAGCCGCCCGCCCAGGTCCGGGAGAAGATCCGCTGGATCCGTGAACTGGCCGCCGCCCGGGGCCGGACCGTCCGGTTCGGCATCCGCCTGCACGTGATCACCCGGGACACCGCCGCACAGGCCTGGGCGGAGACCGAACGGCTGCTCGCCGCGATGGACCCGGCCCGGGTGCGGCAGACCCAACGGGCGCTCGCCGAGAGCGAGTCGGAGGGGCAGCGCCGGATGCTCGCGCTGCACGGCGGCTCCGCGCAGCGGCTGGAGGTGTACCCCGGCCTGTGGGCCGGCGTCGGCCTGCTGCGCGGCGGCGCCGGGACGGCACTGGTGGGCAGCCACCGGGAGGTCGCGGACCTGATCTGCGAGTACCACGCGCTGGGCATCGACGAGTTCGTGCTGAGCGGAATGCCGCACCTGGAGGAGGCGTACTGGTTCGGGGAGGGCGTGCTCCCGCTGCTCGCCGCCCGCAACCTGTGGGACCGCCCGTGACGCCTGGGGCCGGGGCGGGCCGGGCGGCGCGGCCGGGACGCCCCGGGGCTCCGCCCGACCGATCGCGGCCGGCAAATCGCTGGTCAAGCGCCCTCACCGGACCGAGAATTCATGGCATGACCCAGCAGCCCCTGCTCCTGCTCGACGTGGACGGACCGCTCAATCCCTACGCCGCGCCGAAGCGGAGGCCCGAGGGCTACGCCACCCACCGGCTGCGCCCCTCCTGGTGGGTGGCGAAGCAGGAGCACCTGGCGGCGGTCCGGGCCCGGCAGGCGACCCGCGCCAAGCACGCCAGGCCGCCCGCCGTCCGGGTCAAGCCGCTGCGGGTCTGGCTCAACCCCTCCCACGGCGAGGCGCTGCTGGCGCTGCCGTACGAACTGGTGTGGGCCACCGGCTGGATGGGCGAGGCGAACACCCACATAGGCCCGCACATCGGCCTGCCCGAACTGCCGTACATCCGCTGGTCCGACCTGTTCGGTGTGGATGCGGACGGGCTGCACTGGAAGACCAGGGACGTGGTCGCCTGGGCCGCCGGACGCCCGTTCGTCTGGGTGGACGACGAACTCGGCCCGCAGGACGAGGAGTGGATCGCCGCCCACCATCCCGGGCGGGCGCTGGCCCTGCACGTCAACCCCCGGATCGGTCTGCTGGCCGAGGACTTCGCCACGCTACGGGATTGGGCGGAGGGGTGTGCCGTTCCGGGGGCGTGAACGCAGAAGGGTGGGGCGCGCGGAGTGCGAACGGTCGGGCGGAATGCGCCGTGCGCCCCGTTGTGCTCGGGGCGCCGCCCTTTCTACCGTCCCGTCATGACCATTCTCACGGAGCCCATCGGCAGCATCCCCCGGCCGAGCACCCTGCTGAACGCCCTGACCGAACACGCCGAAGGGCGGCTGTCCGACGCCGACCTGAAGAAGCTGCAGGACGAGGCCACCGCCGACACCCTGGCCAGGCTGGCGGAGCTCGGCTGCCCCGTCCTGGTGGACGGCGAGCAGGCCAAGCCGAGCTTCGTCACGTACCCCCTCGCCGGTCTGACCTCCCTCGCCGGGGACGGCGCCGTCATCCCCTTCGCCGACGGGCACACCCGGCAGCTGCCGCGGCTGACCGCCGGACCCTTCCGGTACCGCGTCCGTGCCGAGACCTATCTGCGCGAAGCCCTGCGCCACACCTCGCAGCCCGTCAAGCAGGCCGTCATCGCACCCTCCGCGCTCAGCCTGCTCTACCCGGCCGGCGGCATCGACGGGTACTCGCGCGAGAACTTCCTGAAGGACCTGGCCGACGAGGCCGAGGCCGACATCCGCGGCTGCCTGGACGCGGGCGCCCACGTCGTCCAACTCGACTTCACCGAGGCCAGGTTGTCGCTCAAGCTGGACCCGTCGGGCAGCCTGCTGGACGACTTCGTGGCCCTCAACAACCAGGTGCTCGACCGGTTCACCGAGGAGGAGCGGGCCCGCCTCGGCGTGCACACCTGCCCGGGCGGGGACCAGGACTCCACCCACAGCCTGGACGTCGACTACGCCGAGCTGCTGCCGAAGCTCTTCCGGCTCAAGGTCGGCAACTTCTACGTGCAGCTGGCGAGCGAGGCCGACCCCGACCGCGTGCTCGCCGTCATCGCGGATCAACTCCGCCCCGGAATCCGGGTGTTCGTCGGGGTGACCGACCCGATCGACCCCAGGGTGGAGAGCCCGGAGGAGGTGCGCGACCGAGTGCTGGCCGCGGCCCGGCACATCCCGGTCGACCAGCTCGGCACGACCGACGACTGCGGATTCTCGCCGTTCGCCGACGACGCCTCCACCTCGCGGGACACCGCCTTCGCCAAGATCGCGGCCCGGGTGAAGGGCACCGCCATGGCGGCGGAGGCGCTCGGGCTCCAGTAGCGCTCGCCGCGTCGGTGGGGGCTGAGCTGTTTGCGCGTCGGGCCGGCTGGTTGCCTGGCCGCCCGTCCGCCCGTCCGCCCGTCCGCCCGTCCGCCCGTCCGCCCGTCCGGCCTGATGGGCGGGCGGACGGGCGGCGGGAGGGCGATGGTGCCGCGCCGGTCAGGCCGAACCGAGCACGGCCTCAAGGGCATTGAGGAATCGGTCGGTGGTCTCCTCGTCCCGGACGGCGATCCGCAGCCACTCCTCACCCAGCCCCGGGAAGGTGTCCCCGCGCCGGACGGCGAAGCCGTGCTCGCGCAACCGCTGCCGGACGGTCGCCGCATCCGGCAGTCGGACCAGGACGAAGGAAGCGGCCGGCTCGCCGTACAGTCGCACCGACGGGAAGGCGGCCAAGCCCTTCACCAAGTGCTCGCGCCGGAGCGCCAGTTCGGCCGCGGCCAGCTCGGCCTCGGCGAGCGCCGCCGGGCCACTGCACACCTCGGCGGCGGCCAGCGCCGGGGTGGAGACCGGCCAGAGCGGCTGGGCGGCGCCGAGGTCGGCGATCAGCGGTGCGGGCCCGAGCACATAGCCGATCCGCAGTCCGGCCAGCCCCCAGGTCTTGGTGAGGCTGCGCAGCACGACGACCCGGCCGGGCAGATCCCGGACGGAGGCGAGGGACTCCCGCTCGCCCGGCACGGTGTCCATGAACGCCTCGTCCACCACCAGGGTGCGCCCGGGCCGGGCCAGCGCGGCGACGGCCTCGGCGGGGTGCAGCACGGAGGTCGGGTTGGTCGGGTTGCCGAGGACGACCAGGTCCGCCTCCTCGGGGACGGCGCCCAGCCGGAACCCGTCCTCGGGGGAGAGCAGCACCCGGTGCACCCGGTGCCCGGCGTCCCGCAGGGCCGCCTCGGGCTCGGTGAACTGCGGGTGCACCACGACGATGTGATGCGGAGTCAGAACCCTTGCCAGCAGGACGAAGGCCTCCGCGGCCCCCGAGGTGAGCAGCACCTCCTCGACCGGGCGGGCGTGCCGGGCGGCCACCGCGGCGCGAGCGGCGCTCCGGTCGGGGTAGGCGGCGAGGTCGCCGAGGGTGGCCGCGAGGTGCTCGCGCAGCCACGCCGGGGGAGTGCCGGTGCGGACGTTGACGGCGAGGTCGACCAGGCCGAGCCCGTCGGCGCGTACCTCGGCGTCGCCGTGGTGGCGCAGGTCGGGTTCGGGGGCGGTCACGCGGGGTCTCCTTGCGGGTGCTTCGGGTTTCGGGCGGCTCAGGTGGCTCAGGTGGTTCGGCTGGTGCCGGTCGGGGCTGATGGTGCCGGCTGTGCGGCCGGTGTCGGTGTCGGTGTCGGTGCCGGTGTCGGTGCCGGGGTCGGTGGTCAGGGGCGGTGGCGGCGGGTCCGCGTCCACGTCGAGCGGTGCGAGGCGTCCGAGCGCCGCCGTCCGGGCGATCGCGACCGTGGCCCGCGCCGACTTCCGCTTGGTGACCACGAGCCGGCCGCCCGGCGCGCTCGCCAGTGCCGCCGCCTCGGCCACGCTCGCGGTGCCGACAGCCGTACCGACGGTGGCGGAGGGGTTCGGCACCGGCATGCCCGCCAGTACCTCGGGCGGGTGCTCGTCCACGGGCACCCCGGCGAGGTGGTCGGCCGCCCAGCGCACCGCCGGGTGGTTTGCCCTGCCCGTCACGGTGGCCAGCCGGGCCACGGCGGATGGCGTCAGGCCGGCCTCCCGGAGGGTGTCCGTGAGCAGTCGCAGGACCTCGGTCCGTTCGGCGCCGCTGCTCGCGCCGATCCCCACCACCAGAGTGCGGGGGGCGTCGGCGACCGGTTCGCTCACGTGCCGCACCTTTCGTCCCGAACTCCGGTGATCCCACCACGCCCGGCCGGAACGGGTCAATCGCGGTGGGTGTGACGTCCGACGCCGGTCCGCCGTCCGCCCCGGGGCCGCCGCGGCGCGGCAGCTGTTCGCCTGTTCTTCATCTGCGTTGTGCGGTACACGACACCACGGCGCTCCTACTGTTCTCGGCGCTCCCGCCCAGGAATCCCCGACCTCCGGAGGACCCCATGGCCTTCGCACGACTGCGCGCCCCCGGAACCCTCGCCCCCGGCAGCCGTCCCCGGCCGCGCTCCGCCGGCGCCGTCGGCCGCACCGGAATCCGGAACTGACGGCCGTGTACGTCGCGGACTCGCGCAGCCCGAAGGCCCCTGCCGGGCCGTCCCCCGCCGGGCCGCCCCCCGACGGGCCGACCACCGCCGGGCCGACCACCGCCGCGCCGGCCGTGGGCCCGGTGCGGCGGGGCGCCGTGCCCGGGGCGGTGGTCGCCCTCGGTGCGGTCAGCCTGGTCACCGACATCTCCTCGGAGATGGTCACCGCCGTCCTCCCGCTCTACCTGCTCACCGGTCTCGGCCTCTCCCCGCTCGGCTTCGGTCTGCTCGACGGCATCCAGAACGGCTTCAGCGCACTGGTCCGGCTGGTCGGCGGCCACCTCTCCGACCGCCGCGGCCGCGACGGCGCGGCTCGCCACAAGACCGTCGCGGCCGTCGGGTACGGGCTGTCCGCGCTGTGCCGGCCGCTGCTGCTGTTCGTCCACACCGTGCCGCTGATCGGTGTCGTGATCGCCGTCGACCGCACCGGCAAGGGCCTGCGCACCGCCCCCCGGGACGCGATGATCTCGCTCGCCACCGAACCCGCCCACCGCGGCCGGGCGTTCGGGGTGCACCGGGCGATGGACACGGCCGGCGCCCTGCTCGGGCCGCTCACCGCGTTCCTGGTGCTGCGGCTGGCCGGCGGCCCGCTGCTCGCCGACGGCGGCGAGCGGCACGGCTACGACGCGGTGTTCGCGGTCAGCGCGTGCGTCGCGGCGCTCGGGGTGCTGATCCTGCTGCTGTTCGTGCCGAACCGGCAGCAGGCTGACGACTTGTCGACTTCCGCCCCCTCACTGCGCGACAGCCTCACCCTGCTGCGGCTGCCGGGGCTGCGCCGGCTGACGCTCTGCGCCGTCCTGCTCGGCCTCACCACCGTCAGCGACTCCTTCCTCTACCTGCTCGTCCAGCGCCGGCTGGACCTGCCCGTCGGCCTCTTCCCGCTGCTGCCGCTGGGCACCGCCGCCGCCTTCCTGCTGCTCGCCGTCCCGCTCGGCGCGCTCGCCGACCGGATCGGCCGCCACCGGCTCTTCCTCGCCGGGCACGGGGTGCTGCTGCTCGCGTACGGGCTGCTGCTGTCACCGCTGCGCGGGCTGCCGGCGGTGCTCTGCGTGCTGGTGCTGCACGGGACCTTCTACGCGGCCACCGACGGCGTGCTCGCCGCCGCGGCCGCCGACGCCGTACCCGCCGAGCAGCGCGGCGCCGGACTCGCCCTGGTCGGCACCGGACAGGCACTGGCCCGGTTCGCCTGCTCGCTGCTGTTCGGCGCGCTGTGGGGGGTGGTCGGCGGCCCGGCGGCGCTGGGCTGGTCGGCGGGGGCGCTGGCGCTGTGCGTGCTCGGCGCGGCGGCGGTGCTGCGCCCGTCCGGGCCCGCCGCGGGGCCGGCCGGGCCCGTCACAGGGCGGCCCGGGTCCGCTGCCGGTCAGCCCGTCCCCGTCGCGGAGCAGCCCGGACCCGTCGCCGCGAAGACCTCGGAGGAGACCCGATGAACCTGCGGAACCGCACCAGGATGATCATCCTGCTGGTCGCCGTCGTGCTGCTCGGCGCGGTCGGCACCGGGGCCGTCCTCAACGCCGCCGACCGCACCGCCCGCCGGGACCAGGCCCAGCCCGGCGGGCCGTCCGTCACGCCCGGCCCGGTGTCACTACAGGTGCAGTCCGGCGGACGACAGCTGTTGTTCCGCAACATGGCCTGGGGCCCGCACCGGGACGAGATCACCTCCGTCGCCGCCGACCGTCCCGACGGCCCGCGCACCGCCTCCGGCGTCCAGTGCCTGCGCTTCCACGCGGCCGCCGGCACCGGCATCTGCCTCCAGGCCCAGCACGGCGCGCTGGAGGACACCTACCGCGCCGTCGTCCTGGACGACCACCTGCGCGAGCTCCGCTCGTTCCCGGCGGCCGGCATCCCCACCCGCTCCCGGGTCTCCCCGTCCGGGCACCTCGCCGCCTGGACGGTCTTCGTCAGCGGCGACTCGTACGCGGGCAGCGACTTCTCCACCCGCACCTCGATCGTGGACGTCCGGGACTGGAACCTGCGGGAGAACCTGGAGGACTTCCCGGTCGTCCTGGACGGCCACCCGTACCAGGCGCACGACATCAACATCTGGGGCGTCACCTTCGCCGACGACACCACCTTCTACGCCACCCTCGCCAGCGCCGGGCGGACCCACCTCGTCCGCGGCGACCTCGGCGCCCGCACCCTCACCACCCTGCACGACAACGTCGAGTGCCCCTCGCTCTCCCCGGACGGCACCCGCGTCGCCTACAAGAAGCGCGTTCCCGGCCTGCCCGCCGACGCCCCGTGGCGGCTGTACGTGCTCGACCTCGCCACCATGACCGAGACCGCCACCGCCGAGCAGCGCAACATCGACGACCAGGCGCTCTGGTCCGGCGAGGGCACCCTGGTCTACGCCCTGCCCGGCGACTACGGCGCCGACCTGTGGACCGTCCCGGCGGACGGTTCGGGCAGTGCGCAGCCGGTCACCAGGGCTGCGGTCGCCCCCGCCTACCTGGGCTGAGGAACTCTCGGCTACGGTCCCACGTCGAGCAGAGTGTGACGTCCTGATCAGGCGTCCTGAACGAACGGGGGAGCGAGACGACCGTGGACGGCATTCCACCCGAGCGCACGGTGACCGACTCCTGGCCCGCCCTGCACGGCCGCCCGGTCCTGCGGCGCACCGTCGCCGTCGGGCTGGTGCTCTGCGTGTCCGTCGTCGCCGCCCTCGTGGTGCGCGGAGTCAACGCGCTCACCGCCGGCGGCACCGGCCGCGAGACCGACCGCGACCGCGCCGAACGCCTGGCCGGCCTGCACCCGTCCCAGCATCCCGGCGTCGGCCGCTTCTACGTCCCGGTCGGCGCCGTCTACACCCACACCTCCGGTGGCGCCCCGGTCGCCTACCTGCACTACCGCCTCGGCGGCGGCAGGGCCCCCGGCCTCGGTGACTTCCTCAGCGCCTACGACCTCCCCTCGCCCGGGCCGGCCGCCCCGCTCCCGGCCGACCTGCTCGCCGCCCTCGGCGGCGACGAGCCGGCCGAGGCCCCGGAGCTTCCCGAGTCCGCGCCGACGCCCGCGCCCGGCCCGTCCGCCACCGCCGACCCCGCCGCCGCGCCCACCGAGAGCCCGTCCCCGGACGCCGAGCCCATCGACCCGGCCGGGCCCTCCGACCCCACCGCCGCCGCCCCGGACCCCGGCGACCCCGATGCCGACCCCGAGGACCCCACCGTCGAACCGGCCCCCGCGGCCGCCCCGGACGAGCCCACCCCCGACGACCCCGCCCCCGCCCCCGCCCCGCTTCCCACCCAGACCTGGACCCCCACCCCCACCCCGACCCCCACCGACCTCCCCACCCACGCCCCCACCGCCCGCCGCATCTACGTCGCCACCATCCCCGGCGGCCTGCCGGGCGCCGCCGACATCTACATCCGCGCCACCGGCTGACCCGCCGCCCGGGCGGGTCAGGCCACGTTCCGGTCGATGGTGAAGGCCATGACGCTGCCGGGCTGGAGCGGGAACGGCAGTTGGATCAGCCCGGCCGTGCTGTTGAACGGTTCGGGGAAGGTGGCCCGGACGCTCGCACCGTGGGCGGCCCCGAGCGCGCTGATCTCCGACGCGTTCACGCTCAGGCGGGTCGGCCGGAGTGCCGGGTCGACGGTGAGCCGGTATTCGGCATCGGTGACATGGCGGAACACCTGGGCCTGGACGCGGATCCGTCGGTCGTTGCCCACGAACTTGCGTGCCGTGACGCTCAGCTCCACCAGATGGCCCGCGGTGGTCTGTGCCTCGCGCGGTACCGCGAAGTGTTCGACCCGGGCGCGCCCGCCGACGATTGCCTCGTGCGTCGCGGACGTGCGTTCCAGATCCCGGTTGTCGACCCTGACCGCGCCGACTCTGAAGACTCCCGGGTCGTCCGGGTCCAGGTTGTCGTCGATCATCCACCGGAGCAGGCACTCGGGCCCGGTGAAGCCGTCCAGGCCGGCGTCGTCGTTGGAGGCGAGGCAAGCGATCGTCACCGTTCCGGGCAAGGCCTGGACGCGGTAGGAGATCCGGAAGCTCTGGTAGAGGTAGTCGGGATGGGCGTCACCGTCCGGTGCGGGGGAGAGCAGGCAGTCGTAGCGGTAGGCGGACAGTGCTCCGGCGAACAACGGGTCGCGCACCGGGCCGAGCACGTCCTGCATGCCGCGAAGCACGGCGCTGTCCACCTGCTCCGTGGTCTCCCGTACGGTGAGGGAGCCGATCGCCAGCGTGACGGCCGCCGCCGACACGAAGGCGCCGCCGATGAGGCTGAGGACGGTGGCGAGGACCTGCTGGTGGGTCATCAGTGCCGCGGTCACCACGCACGCCAACCCCACCGTCAGCGCGAGGGTGTTGACCAGTGCGAGGATCTTGCGCAGTTGTCGTTCACGAGACACGGTCACACGCCACCCCCGGTGGGCCGCGTCAGAGCGCCGACCCCTCTGCGATGATCCGGACGATCCGTTCGGAGACCTCCCCGATCTCCTGTGCCGTACGAACGTTATCGGCCTGTCCCTCGGTCAGAAAGACCATGCCGATGCGGTTCGCGGGATGCAGCACGATGCCCGCGTCGTTCACGATGCCGCGAAGGCTCCCGGTCTTGTGCCGCACCGGGACCTCGTCGTCCAGACGGGACGGAATCCGGTCGTTGCGCAGGTAGTTGACCAGGTAGCGCCGGACCGGTTCGAGGTGTGGCGTCCGGTCGATGTACTCGACCAACCGCAGCATGTCCTCGGCGGTGGTGGTGTTGGCCCGGCCGAGCGGACCGAGTTCCTGCTCGGAGAACCCGGCGGGGAAGGCCGTGCTGTGCAGCCCGACGGCCTTGATCGTGGCGTCGATCCGCTCCTGGCCCAGGACGGCGCGTACGTGTTCGGCTGCCGGATTGTCGCTGGTCACCAGTGCGAAGCCGCACAACTCCCGTACGGTGACGGTCGAGTCGGGGTCGAGGGCCTGGAGCACGCTCGGGTACATCGTGCCCGGGAGGGCCCCGATCCGGACGCGTTCATCGAGGTCGAGCTCGCCGCGTTCGGCGGAGTCGAAGAGGGCGACCCCGAGGATCATCTTGGCCAGGCTCGCCGCGGGAAGTGCCAGGTCTGCCCGGTGGGCGACGGTGAGCCGGGGGCTGTCGAGCGTTTTGACCAGGACGCTGCGCACGCCCGTGCCGCCGGCCCTTGCGAACCCTTCGACCTGTGCGGTGATCGCGGAGCGCAGTTCGTCGGAATCGACCATCGGGCAACCCTCTTTCTCCCGCCCTGGTTGAGCCGGGCCAACGGCCCCCTACCCGCGTGGGAGCGCCGTACGCCCCGGTCCGGAGGCCGGGGCGAGGGAGGTCGGAAACGGCCGAACGCCTGCGGGTGGGCACCCGGCAGGCGTTCGAGGGCTGCGGTCAGCGGGCGGTGGCCGGTTCGGGCTGGGGGGTGGGCGCGGTGGCCGGTGCCGGTGCCGGTGTCGGGGCGGGGGTGCGGCGGGCGGGGGCCTGGCCGACGAGCATGGCGGCGAGGGCGAGGAGAAGGCCGAGGAGCTGCCAGGGGGTGAGGGTCTGGCCGAGGACGACGAGGCCGCCGAGGGTGGCGACGACCGGGTTGATCAGGCCGAGGAAGGAGGCCGGGCCGGCGCCGAGGTGCTCGATGCCGCGGAACCAGAGGAAGTAGCCGAGCGCGGTGCCGAACAGGCCGAGGTAGGCGAAGCCGGCCAGGTTGGCGGCGCTCAGGGCGGGCGGCGCGCCCTCGACCACGGCGGCGAGCGGCACGAGGAAGACCGAGCCGGCCAGGAGCTGCCAGGCGGTGAGGTCGAGCAGGGTGGCGCCCTCGGGGCGGCCCCAGCGGCGGGTGAGGACGGTGCCCATGGCCATCAGGGAGATCCCGGCGACCATCGAGGCGATCCCGACGCCGTCCAGCCGGGCGCCGCTCTTGAGCACCAGCAGGGCCACTCCGCCGACCCCGACCAGTCCCGCGATCACCGCCCGCCGTCCGGGCCGCACCCGCAGCACGCCGATCGAGAACCCGGCGACGAGCAGCGGCTGGATCGCCCCGATGGTGGCGGCGACGCCGCCGGGCAGGCGGTACGCGCCGACGAACATCAGCGGGAAGAACAGCCCGATGTTGAGCATCCCGAGTGCGGCCGCGCGTCCCCACCAGCGCCCCTTGGGAAGTCGGCGGCCGATCAGCAGCAGGAGCAGTCCGGCCGGCAGGGCGCGCAGGGCGGCGAGCAGCAGCGGGCGACCCTCGGGCAGCAGCTGGGTGGTGACGAGGTAGGTGGTGCCCCACGCGGCCGGGGCGAGTGCGGCGGTGACGGCGATCCCCGCGCGCTTGCGGTCCATGACGGCCATGACGTCCCCCTGAACGTTGATTATCTGAACGTTGAGATACTTTCTACGCCCAGGATCGGAGAACGTCAAGTATGTGAATGTTAAGATATCTGCGTTGGACGGAAGGCTTCGGATCGGACGGCCCCGGGAGGGCGGCGGACATGCAGCAGCGCGACACCGTGGACGACATCGTCGAGCAGTGGGCCCGGGCCCGACCCGACCTGGACGCCGGGCCCATGGCCCTGATCGGCCGGCTCCGACGGCTCAACGTCCGGGTCGACAACGCCCTGCGCGAGTACTTCACCGCCTGCGGCCTGGACTCCTCCGAGTTCGACGTGCTGGCCACCCTGCGCCGCTCCGGCGAGCCGTACGAGCTCAACGCCCGCGCGCTGCTCAAGTCCGCGATGGTCACCTCCGGCGCCATCACCAACCGGGTCGACCGGCTGTCCGCCAAGGGCCTGGTCGAGCGCAACCCGTGCCCGAGCGACCGCCGCGCCGTCCTGGTCCGCCTCACCCCGGCCGGCAAGGAGCTGATCGACGGCGCCCTGGCCGGCCACGTCGGCAACGAGGAACGCATCCTCTCGGCCCTCGACGCGGACGAGCGCACCCGGCTCGACGCCCTGCTGCGCAAGCTGCTCATCGCGCACGGGGACACCGAGCCGCTCCTCTGAACCGGGGCCGGGTGCGCCGCGCCGCGTGTCCGGCGGTGTCCCGGCCGCGTTGTCCTCTGCGGAAGCCCAGCGGAGGAGAGACCCCGATGAACGAGAAGACGCCCAGGGACATCGCCGTCGACGACCAGCTGCGGGCCGCCGGCGCGGAGGGCGCCCGGTGGCTCACCGCCTCCGGGTGGGGGCCGCCCGTCAGGGTGCCTTTGCAGCACGCGGCGAAGTGGCAGCAGGAGACCCGGGCCCGGATGCTGGCGGCCCAGCAGGACGAGTCCTGCACGTGGTGCGACCACCTGCTGTACGGCGGCCCCCAGCCCGTCGTCGTGCACGCGGAACACCCGACCCACCTGATCTGCCGCGCCTGCTCGGTCGCCGCCCGCCCCCGCCGCATCTGCCTGGACTGTGGGGAGCCGGCCTCCTCCGAGTCCCCGGCCGACGGGCGCGAGGACGTCTTCATGGGCGCGGTGGCGATCTACACCCGGCTGCGCTGTGTCGCCTGCCACCGGTCCGACCCGCTCGACGGCACCTTCGGCAAGCTCGCCTGACGGCCGCCCCGCCCCGCCCCGGCTCCGCCCCCGGCCCCGGCCCCGCCCCCGCCCCCGGCCGCGGCTCCGAGTGCCGCGGCGGACGTGCTCGGCGGAGGGCGGGTCCCCTTACGCCGCCCCGCCCGGGGTCGGCGGCCGCCAGTTGTACGTCCGGGCCGCGCGGCTCAGCAGGGCGCGGGCGGGGAGGAGGCCGGCGAGGGTGAGGGCGGTGGTGCGCAGGAGCGCGGCGGCGGGGGAGCGGAGGGCGACGAGGTCGCCGATGCGGCGGGAGCCGGCGACCACGGCGGAGGTGCGGGGCAGTCGGGCGGCGGTGTAGGCGGGCAGGGCGGCGGCGGGGTCGGCGCCGGGGGTGAGCGGGGAGGCCAGGACGAGGGCGTCCTCGATGGCCTGGCAGGCGCCCTGGCCCTGGAAGGGGCACATCGCGTGGGCGGCGTCGCCGAGGAGGGCGACCCGGCCGTAGTGGTGGGCGGGCAGCGGGTCGGCGAGGTCCCGGACGTCGTGGCGCAGGACCCGCTCGGGCTCGGCCAGGGCGAACAGTTGCGGTACGGGGGCGCACCAGTCGCCGTACCGGCGCAGGAGTTCGGCCCGCTCGTCCCCGTCGGCGGCCCGTTCGCCGGCCGGGGCGAGGGCGGCGCCGTACACGTAGACCCGGCCGTCGGCGAGCGGGACGATCCCGGCGAGCTTCCCGCGGCCCCACACCTCGCCGGCGGCGGCCGGGAGGCGGCCGGGGGTGACGATGGTGCGCCAGGTGGTGAATCCGCTGTAGCGGGGGCCGGGGTGCCGGGGGAAGAGCAGGCTCCGGGTCGCGGAGTGGATGCCGTCGGCGGCGACGACCAGGTCGGCCGTCTCCTCCCCGTCGGCGGTGCGGACGACGGCGGGCCCGGTCGTGCTGCCGGGGGTGACGAGGGTGGCGGGCGAGCCGGTGCGGACGGTGCCCTCCGGGAGCGCGTCGACCAGGGCGGTGATGACGTCGGCGCGGGCGACGGCGGCGATGGTGTCGCCGAAGCGGGCCTCGAAGGCGGACGTGCTGGTGCGGACGAGCCAGCGGCCGGAGGGGTGGCGCAGGCCGACGGCGGGGTGCGGGGTGGCGAGGGCGCGCAGGTGCCCGCCGATGCCGAGCCGGTCGAGGCAGCGCAGGGCGTTGGGGGCCAGGGCGAGTCCGGCGCCGACGGGTTCGAGGGAGTCGGCGCGCTCGTGGACGCGGACGGGGACGCCCTGTCGGTGGAGGGCGAGGGCGGCGGCGAGGCCACCGATGCCGCCGCCGATGACGATCGCCTGGTGCAGGCCCATGAGGGGACTCCTCTTCTCGCGCGCTCTGGCCACTACAGGTGTAGTGTCCGGCGCTCGAAACGGTACTACATATGTAGTGAGTCGTAAACTACGGCTGTAGTGAGTTGGGGGAGCCTCTCCGGAAAGGCCATGATCGGACCCATGACACCCCCGCGCCCGACCCTGATCGCCGACGCCGCCATCGACCTGATCGCCGACGCCGGCCTGCGCGGGCTCACCCACCGCGCCGTGGACGACGCGTCCGGCCTGCCCGCCGGCTCGACCTCCAACCTCGCCCGGACCAGGGCCGCCCTGCTGGAGCTCGTGCTCACCCGGATCGTCGAGCGGGAGACCGCCGACTACCCCGTCCTCGTCGAGGGCGAGCTGCCGGAGGCCGCCGTCCCGCCGCGCGAGCTGCTGGCCGAGGTCGGCGCCGAGGTGCTCTTCCAGGCACTCACAGGCGGCCGCCGGATCACCCTGGCCCGCCTGGAGCTCGCCCTGGAGGCCACCCGCAGGCCCGAACTGCGCTCCCTCTACGACCGTCTGGGCGCGCGCTTCGCCCGGCGCGCCGCCGAGCTGCTCGCCGCCGCCGGTTCGAGCGACCCGACGGGGGACTCCCGCCGGTTGATCCGCTGGTGCGACGGCGTGCTGTTCAACGCGACGGCCGGCAGCGGGCACTGGCACGTGCCGATGCCCGAGGAGCTGCGCGAGGAGATCGACCGCTACCTCGCCGTGCTGCTCGACCGGTAGGCCTGGGATCCGGCGGCGCCCGCCTGTACTCCCGCTGCTCGATCAGGCAGGGGGAAGCATGGTGAACACGCTCGACATCGCGGTGCTGATCGTGATCGGGACGGCGCTGCTGTCGCGGCCGGCGACGCCGGCGGTGCTGGTGCGGGCCCAGGCGGCAACGCGCCGCCGGGCGTTGGCGGCCACCGGCGCCACGCCGCCCAGGCGCTCCCGGCACCGCCGAACCCGTACGCGCCCACCGCGCCGCCGCAGCCCCCGTACGTCCAGTCCCAGGCGCCGTACGTCCCCACGCAGTTCGCGCAGCCCGGCCCGCTCGCCCGGCCCGTCCCGGCCGCCCCGCCGGTGCTGCCGAGTCCGCCCGTCGGCAACCCCCTCAGCCTCCACGAGCCCCGCACGATCGGCGGCTACCAGCTCCTCGGCCGGATCGGCTCCGGCGGCATGGGCACGGTCTACCTCGCCCAGCGCCAGGGCTCCGCCACCCAGGTCGCGCTCAAGACCATCAGCCTCGAACTCCTCGACGACGCCGACCTGTTGCGCCGCTTCCAGCGCGAGTCCGAAGTGCTGGCGATGGTGCCGGGCGCCTGCACCGCCCGGGTGCTCGACACCGGCGTGGACTCCGGACGCCCGTACCCGGCCATGGAGTTGCTGGACGGCCGACCGCTGGACGCCCACCTGCCCGAGCAGGGGCCGATCCGCTCCGCGGAGGCGCTGCACGCCCTCGCACTGGCGCCGGCCGTGGCGCTGTCGGGGGTGCACCGGCTGGGGCTCGTCCGCCGGGACCTCAAGCCCGCCGACATCATGCTGACCACGGCCGGCCCGCGCCTGCTGGACTTCGGCATCGCGGCGATCATGGACGGCACCCGGCTGACCGCCACCGGCGGCGGCCCGGGCACCCTGACGTACATGGCGCCGGAGCGGTTCGGCGAGGACCGGGTCGGTCCGGCGGCCGACGTGTGGGCCTGGGCGTGCTGCGTGGTGTGCGCGGGGCACGGCTCCAGCCCGTTCGCGGCGACCAGCACCGGAGCGGTGATCCGCCGGATCGTGGAGACCGGGCCCGAGCCCGCGGCGCCGGCGGCGGTCCGGGCCGTCGACCCGGCGCTCGCCGCCGTCGTCACCCGCGCGCTGGCCATCGGCCGGAGCAGCGCCCGGCGGACGGTACGGCCCCTGCTGGCGGCGCCGGCGGCCGCCCAGTCGCCGGCGCCGGACCCGGCGGCCGTCCACGACCAGATCACCCGGGGTCGGCAGGCCCTCGCGCTGTAGCGGAGGCGGCGAGCCCGGACCCGGCGCCCCGGGCGACGGGGTGCGGTCCCGGACCACGGGACGGGGTGCGGCCGGGCACGACGGGGTGCGGCCGCGTCCGACAGGGTCCGGCCGGGGGCGGCTCAACCGTCGGACGCCACCCGCCCGGCGACGAGCCGGGCGCAGTCGTCCACCGAGGCCCGCGAGGTGTCGACGACCAGGTCGTAGCCGACGCTCTGGTGCACCGCCGAGGCCTGCGCGGCGGCCATCCCGGCCACCCGGTCGCCGCGCGCGGCCTCTCGCGCCGCGGCCACCGCAGGATCGCAGCGCACCCCGACCCAGAGCACGTCCAGACCCTCCAGTGCCGCCCGCCACCGGGCCTGCGAAGCAGCGCCGCCGAGGAACACCTCGTCCACCACGATCCGCGCCCCGGCCCGGGCCATCGCCGCCACCCCGAGCGTCCAGGCGGCGTCCAGCGCGGCGAAGACCGGGCCGACCTCGACCGTCCCGTTCCCGCCCTCCAGCCCGCCGATCCCCTCGCCGCCGTCGCGCAACGACGCCGGCAGCGCCTCGACCATGGTGTCCGCGCCGAGGTGCAGCCACGGGTCCGGCAGCAGTTCCTGCAGGCGCCGGGCGATGCTCGACTTGCCGGAGCTGGACCCGCCGTTGAGAACGATCACATGCATGGGCGGAGCCTATGGCCGCACACCCCGCGGCGTCGCCGCGTTATCCGGGGGCGCCCCAGGGGACGGGACGAGCCGTGGACTGCACGGCTCCGGAGGCTCCCGCCGCGAAGCCCGCCCCGGCCGCGAAGCCCGCCGCCGCGGCCGTGAAGGAGGACGCCAGCGCCGGCGCGCCCGCCCAGTGCAGGTGCAGGTAGGAGGCGTGCACGTTGCCGCCCGCGAAGCCCTCGGTGCGAGGGCCGGCGGGAAGGCGCCAGCCCCAGGCCGGGAGTTCGCCCGCCCCGGGTTCGCAGACCGTGCGGTGGAACTCGTGGCCGCGCAGCCTGGTGCCGGCCGGGCCCAGCGGGGAGTCGTGCAGGGCGACCGCCTCCCGGTAGCCGAGGGTGAGCCGCTCGGTCATCCGGGCGTCGGTGGCCAGCACGCCGCACATCGGCAGGCCGTCCAACTCCCGCCCCAGGTAGAGCAGTCCGGCGCACTCGGCGGCGATCGGCCCGCCCGCGGCGGCGAACCCGGCGATGGCGGCGCGAAGTTCGGCGTTGCCGCTCAACTCGCGTACGTACAGCTCCGGGAAGCCGCCGCCGATCACCAGGCCGGCCGTCCCCTCGGGCAGCGACGAGGCGTGCAGCGGGTCGAACGGGACCACCTCCGCGCCCGCCGCGCCGAGCAGTTCGGCGTTCTCCGCGTACGAGAAGGAGAAGGCCGCGCCGCCCGCCACCGCGATCCGCGGCCGGCCGGCCACCGGGGTGACCTCGGCCGACGGGTCCCATGGTTCGGCGTCCAGGTCCGGCGCCGTCCGGGCGAGTTCGAGCAGGGCGTCCAGGTCGACCGAGGAGGCCACCAGTTCACCCATGTCGGCGACCGCCCGCAGGGCCTCCGCCGAGCGCTCCACCGCCGGAATCAGCCCGAGGTGGCGGGACGGCGTGGCGACCGCCGCGGAGCGGCGCAGCGCGCCCAGCACCGGCACGCCGGAGCCCTCCTCCAGGGCCTCGCGCAGGAGGTGCTCGTGCCGGTCGGAGGCGACCCGGTTGAGGATCACTCCGGCGAGCCGCACCTGTGGGTCCCAGGAGGCGAAGCCGTGCACCAGCGCGGCGACCGAGCGGGACTGCGAGGAGCCGTCCACCACCAGCACCACCGGCGCCCGCAGCAGCTTGGAGACGTGCGCGGTGGAGGCCAGCTCCCCGCGCCCGGAGGCCCCGTCGAACAGGCCCATGACCCCCTCGACCACCGCGACGTCCGCCCCCGCCGCGCCGTGCAGGAACAGCGGTGCGATCCGCTCCGGCCCGCACAGGAAGGCGTCCAGGTTGCGGCCCGGGCGCCCGGCGGCGAGCGCGTGGTAGCCCGGGTCGATGTAGTCGGGGCCGACCTTGTGCGGCGACACCGCCAGCCCGCGCGCGGCGAGCGCCGCGATCAGGCCGGTGGCGACGGTGGTCTTGCCGGCGCCCGAGGAGGGCGCGGCGACGACGAGGCGGGGGACGGTGCTCAACGGCCTACCACTCGATACCGCGCTGGCCCTTGCGGCCGGCGTCCATGGGGTGCTTGACCTTGGTCATCTCGGTGACCAGGTCGGCGAATCCGGTCAGCGCCTCGGGCGCGTACCGGCCGGTGATGACGACGTGCTGACTGCCCGGACGGTCCTTGAGTACGGCCACCACCTCGTCCGGGTCGACCCACCCCCAGTGCATCGGGTAGGTGAACTCGTCCAGCACGTAGAAGCGGTAGGTCTCGGCCGCGAGGTCCCGCTTGACCTGCTCCCAGCCCTCCTTGGCCGCCTCCTCGCTGGACATCTCCTGCTCGGCGGAGCGCTGGATCCAGGACCAGCCGGAGCCCATCTTGTGCCAGTCGACGGTGCCGCCCTCGCCGGAGGCGCCGAGCACGCGCAGCGCGTTCTCCTCGCCGACCTTCCACTTGGCGGACTTCACGAACTGGAACACCCCGACCGGCCAGCCCTGGTTCCAGGCCCGCAGCGCCATGCCGAACGCGGCCGTGGACTTGCCCTTGCCGGGGCCGGTGTGCACGGCGGTGATCGGCAGTGTGCGGCGCTGACGGGTCGTCAGGCCGTCGTCGGGGACGCTCTCGGGGACACCCTTGGGCATGTCGGCTCAGGCCGCCTTTCGCATCGCGGTGGTTGCACGGTTCGCAGAACGGTTGTCGGACCGGCTCTCGCGGACGAGCGAGGCCACGCCCTCGGCGCGCAGCTCGTCCAGGCCGACGGCGGTGCCGCCGAGCAGCCCGGCCAGGGTGCGGGCCAGGCCCAGGCGGACCGGGCCGGACTCGCAGTCCAGCACCACGCTCGCCGTGCCCTGCGCCGCGAACAGCGCGGCCGCGCGGTGCGAGCGGGCGAGCGCGTCCCGCCCGCCGGTGGCCCGGCCGTCGGTCACCACGACCAGCAGCGGGCGCCGGCTCGGGTCGCGCAGCCGCTCCACCCGCAGCACCTCGTGCGCGCGCAGCAGGCCGGCGGCCAGCGGGGTCCGCCCGCCGGTGGGCAGCGACTCCAGCCGGGCCGCCCCGACCTCCACCGAGGAGGTGGGCGGCAGTGCCAGCTCGGCACCCGCGCCCCGGAAGGTGATCATGCCGATCTTGTCGCGGCGCTGGTAGGCGTCCATCAGCAGCGACAGCACCGCGCCCTTGACGGTGGTCATCCGCTGCCGGGCGGCCATCGACCCGGAGGCGTCCACCACGAACAGCACCAGGTTGGACTCCCGCCCCTGGCGCACCTGTTCGCGGAAGTCGTCCTTGTGCACCACCAGCGCCCGCCCGCTGCGCCCGCGCGCAGCCTGGTGCGGCGCGGCGGCCTGGAGGGTCGCGGTCAGGTGCAGCCGGCCGAGCGCGCCCTGCGGGCGGCGGGCGCGGATGGTGTGTCCGCCGGTGGTCTCGGCGGGGGAGCGGCGGCCCTGGGCGCCGTGACCGGTGCCCTTGACGGTGAACAGCTGGGTCCGGTACGGGTCCCCGGCCGCGACCGGCGCCGACTCCCGCGCGGGGGAGGGGTGTTGGGCGGGCACGGGCTGCCGCGCCGACTCCTCGGGGCCCTCGGGGGAGGGCGCCTCGGGGGCCGACGGCTCGGGAGCGGACCCCTCGGGGCCGCCGTCGGACGGCTCGGGCGCGCCGCCGCCGTCGGGGCCGCCCCCGTCCGGGCCGCCCTCCGGCCCGTCGCCGTCCGGCCCGTCGCCGTCCGGGCCGGACCCGTCGCCCTCGGGCTCAGGCTCCTCCTGCTGCGCGTGCTCCTCCAGCGTCCGGTCCAGCTGTTCCTCGTCCAGCCCCGGCGCGTCGAAGGGGTTGCGGCGGCGCCGGTGCGGCAGCGCCAGCTGCGCCGCCTTGCGGACGTCCTCCTCCTGCACCTCGGTGCGCCCGTCCCAGGCCGCCAGCGCGACGGCGGTGCGGGCCATCACGATGTCAGCGCGCAGCCCGTCCACCTCGAACGCGGCGCACACGGCGGTGATCTGACGCAGCGCCACATCGGTCAGCTCGACCTTGGACAGCAACTCCCGCGCCGCGACGATGCGTTCGGCGAGAGCCCACTCCTCCGCGGCGAACCGCTCGGCGAAGCCGGTCGGATCCGCGTCGTAGGCGAGCCGGCGGCGGACCACCTCGGCGCGCTCGGCCGGATCCCGGGTGGCGGCGATCTCGACGGTCAGGCCGAACCGGTCGAGCAGCTGCGGCCGCAGCTCGCCCTCCTCCGGGTTCATCGTGCCCACCAGCAGGAACCGGGCCGCGTGGCGCACCGACACGCCCTCGCGCTCGACGTAGGAGCGGCCCATCGCGGCGGCGTCCAGCAGCAGGTCCACCACGTGGTCCTGGAGCAGGTTCACCTCGTCGATGTAGAGCACGCCGCGGTGCGCCCTGGCGAGCAGCCCGGGCTCGTACGCCTTGACGCCCTCGGCCAGCGCCCGCTCCAGGTCGAGCGAGCCGACGATCCGGTCCTCGGCCACGCCGACCGGCAACTCGACCAGCTGGGCCGGCCGTTCGGAAGCGGGCGGGGAGACGTGCGGCCCGTCCGGGCACTGCGGGTCGGGCGCGGCCGGGTCGCAGGCGAAGCGGCAGTCGTCCACGGTGGCGATGGACGGCAGCAGGCCGGCCAGCGCGCGCACCATGGTCGACTTCGCGGTGCCCTTCTCACCGCGCACCAGCACGCCGCCCACGGCCGGGGAGACCGCGTTCAGCAGCAGCCCGAGCCGCAGGTCGGCCATGCCGACGATCGCGGTGAACGGATAGCGGACGTCACTCATGCCGTACCCCACTCCTGTCGTGCCCGGTTCCGCGGCACCGTCCGGTCCTGTGATCCTGCCCGGCTCCGTGATCCTGCCCGGCTCTGCTGCCGTACTCGGCACTGCCGCCGTACCCGGCTCATGCGTCACTCCCAGGGGCCCCGGGCGGGACGAACGGCAGCGATCCGGCCGCCGGCACCCCGCCCTCGATCAGCTTCCACAGCGCGTCGGTGTCGGCGTGCTCCTCGATCAGGTCGCCCAGCCGGTCCAGACGGGCCTCGCGCGCCGCGGCGAAGGAGGTGTCCGGGGCCGGGACGAACGCCCGGCCCGACAACGCGGCGACCTCGCGCAGGAGTTCGCGGCGGAACCCGTCGTTCTCCAGCGCGCCGTGCCAGGTCGTGCCCCAGACCGGGCCCACCCGGCAGCCGTCCAGACTCCGCCCCCGGCCGTCGGAGACGAACGTGTCCCCGCCCTCGACGGTGACCACGCCGTGGTGGATCTCGTAGCCCTCCACCCGCTGCCCGTACGCCTCGCCGACCGGCCGCGCCAGCACCTTCTCGGCGCCGAACCGCACCTGCGTCGGCAGCAGGCCGAGGCCCTCGACGGCCCCCGCCCTCGACTCGACCTCGTCCACGATCGAGCGCGCCAGCATCTGGTAGCCGCCGCAGACCCCGAGGACCGGCAGCCCGGCCGCCGCCCGGGCCCGCAGCGCCGGCTCCAGACCGCGCTCGCGCAGCCAGGCGAGGTCGGCGACGGTGGCCCGGGTGCCGGGCAGCACCACCAGGTCGGCGTCGGCCAGCTCCTCCGGGCGGGTCGCCCAGCGCACCAGCACGCCCGGCTCCTGCGCGAGCGCGTCCATGTCGGTGAAGTTGGACAGCCGCGGGAAGCGCACCACGGCCACCCGCAGCACGTCCGCGCCGTACGGCCCGGGCCCGTCCGCCCGGTCCACCACCGTCGACAGGTCCAGCGAGTCCTCGGCGTCCAGCCAGAGCCCGGGCAGCATCGGCAGCGTGCCCAGCACCGGACGGCCGGTCAGCCCGTGCAGCATCTCCAGCCCGGGCGCGAGCAGCCGCGCGTCACCGCGGAACTTGTTGACGAACCAGCCGGCCACGTGCCGCTGGTCCTCCGCCGACAGCAGCGCCAGCGTCCCGTACATCGCCGCGAAGACCCCGCCGCGGTCGATGTCCCCGACCACCACCACCGGCAGGGCGGCGGCCGTCGCCAGGCCCATGTTGGCGATGTCGCGGTCGCGCAGGTTGATCTCGGCGGGCGAGCCCGCGCCCTCGCAGACCACCACGTCGTAGCGGCCACGCAGGTCCGCCAGGCACTCCAGGGCGCGCTCCAGCAGGACGGGCTTGCGCTCGCGGTAGTCCAGCGCGCCCACCTCCGCCACCGGCCTGCCGAGCAGCACCACCTGGCTGCGGCCGTCCGCGCCCGGCTTGAGCAGCACCGGGTTCATCGCCGCCTCCGGCTCCACCCGGGCGGCCTGCGCCTGCATCGCCTGGGCGCGGCCGATCTCGGCGCCGTCGGCGGTGACGAAGGAATTGAGCGACATGTTCTGCGCCTTGAACGGCGCGACCCGCACGCCCTGGCGGACGAGCCAACGGCAGATCCCGGCCGTCACCACGCTCTTGCCCGCGTCCGAGGTCGTCCCCGCGACCAGCAGCGCCTTGCTCATGCCCGTCCCCTCTTCCTCAGCAGCATCCGCAGCAGGACGTGCCCCGCGACCGTCGTACCCAGCGCCAGTGCGCCCACCCGCCGGGAGAGCGCACAGGCGCGCTCGATGTCGTCCACCGTCACCGGCCGCAGCTCCGCACCCAGTACGGGCCGGTGCTCCACCCTCTCGCCGTACCGCAGCGCCCCGCCCAGCCGTACGCCCACCGCGCCGGCGAACGCCGCCTCGGCCTGGCCCGCGTTCGGGCTCGGGTGCGCGGAGCCGTCGCGCCGCCAGACCCGCCAGGCCGTACGGGGCTCGGGCGCGGCGGCCACCGTCAGCAGCGCCGTCAGCCGGGCGCCCGGCCAGCCCGCCAGGTCGTCCAGCCGGGCCGAGGCCCAGCCGAACCGGGCGTAGCGCGGCGAGCGGTGGCCCACCATCGCGTCCAGGGTGTTCACGGCGCGGAAGGCCAGCAGGCCGGGCGTGCCGGCCAGGGCGCCCCAGGTCAGCGCGTTCACCACGGCGTCGGCGGTGTTCTCGGCCACCGACTCGACCACCGCCCGGGCGATCTGCTGCCCGTCCAGCGCGCTCGGGTCCCGCCCGCACAGGTGCGGCAGCCGCTCCCGGGCGGCCGCGAGGTCGCCCGCGGCCAGCGAGCGGCCGATGGTGCGCGCCTCCCGGGTCAGCGAGGTGCCGCCGAGCACCGTCCAGGTCGCGGCCGCCGCCAGCACCGCCCGGCTCAGCGGACGCCGGCCCACCGTACGGTCCAGGGCGAGCGTGCCCGCCGCGACCGCGCCCACGCACAGCGCCGTGTACCCGGCCCCCGCGCCGCGGTCGTCGCGCCACAGCCGACGCTCCAGCCGGGTCGCGGCGCTGCCGAAGACGGCCACCGGATGGCCCTGGCGGGGGTCGGCGAAGCGGGCGTCGGCGACATGGCCCGCGACGGCGCCGAGCGCGAACGCGGCGGCGCGGGCCAGCGGGCGCGGCGAGGAGGAGGGCCCGAGCGGGGTCATCGGGGGCACGGCGGAAGGCAGCTCGGAGTCCGGTGGGGCGGGGCAGCCTGCATCGCGTGCGTGTCCTCACTCAGGGTCCGCGCCCTGGATCGACGTGACGGGGGCGAGAGTCTCCTGGCTTCCGGGTCGAACGCACCCCCGGAGCCTTCCAGCGGCCGTCGACGGCCGCCGTGGCGATGTTCCGAGCGTGCTCCCCGGTGACAGTGGCGGGACCGCGCCGGAATTCCACCGGCTTCCTCTCCATGCCTCCGTTTGGCCCCAGGATCCCATCACGGGCCCGAACCGGGAGTCAACCGAGGTCACGGAGGGGTTGGTCACACGCGGACGCCGCCGACAGGCCGGGGATCGTCCGGCGCGGGGCCGCTGACACGCCGGGGGATCCCCGGCGCGGCACCGGTCCGCGGCCGGGCCGCTTCGTGCGTTCGGCGGCTGGGGCAGGACCGGGGCCACGCCTGCGGTTCGGTGGCAGGCACCGCGGAAAGCCCCCGCCGCCGCCCTCGCCGCCCTCGCCGCCCGCTTCCGGCACCTCCTCGGCGCCGCCGGGCCGCCGCCCGGGTGACCCGGACGGCCCAGCCCGGTGGCCGGGCGGACGGAGCGCCGGTGAACTGGTGCCCGAACACCGTCCGGTCCGTGAGTAACAGAGCGGGGAGCGAAATGCGTTGGGGAACCGCCGCCGTCGTGGCGGCCGCCGCGGTCGGGGCCGCCGTGCTGGTGATCGGCCGTCGGGCCTCCGAGCGGACGGTCCGTCCGGTGGCCGCCGTCCCGGAGTCCGGGCCGGTCGTGGTCCGCGGCCTCGCCCCCGGCCGCGTCACCTTCACCCGCGGCCCCGAGAGCCTGCGCCCCGGCCGCTGGGCGGTCGAGTGGGCGGACGGCGGGCACGCGGTCGTCGAGGAGGTCCTGCACAGCGACGAGCGGGGCGTCACCCGCCGGCTGCTCCGCGCCGACCGGGGCACGCTCACCCCCGGCACCGAGGTCCGCTTCACCCCCCGGGTCCACCTCGGCGACCCCACCGAGGCACTCGGCCTCCCCTTCACCGACACCACCGCCGACGGCGAGCTCGGCGCCCTTCCCGCCTGGTGGCTCGACGGCAAGCGCGGCACCTGGGTGATCCTGGTGCACGGCCCCGAGGCCGACCGCCAGCAGACCCTCCCGGTGCTCCCCGTCCTCGACCGGCTCGGCCTGCCCGCCCTCGCCGTCACCTACCGCGGCGACCAGGGTGCCCCCGCCTCCCCGGACGGGCTCAGCCACTTCGGCGAGACCGAGTGGCGCGACATCGAGGCGGCGGTACGGCTGGCGCTCGACAGCGGCGCGGGCAAGGTGATCCTCTACGGCTGGTCGGTCGGCGCGACCACGGCCCTCCAGACCGCGGCCCGCACCGCCTGGCCGCACGCCGTCAGCGGCCTCATCCTCGACTCGCCGGTGCTCGACCTCCCGGTCTCCGCCCGCCGGGACGCCGCCCGGGCCGGGTTCCAGGGCGTCGCCGCCGAGCTCGGGGCCCTGGCCGCGGAGGGCCGCACCGGCGTCGACCTCGCCGACTTCGCCCGCATCGCCGACGGCACCGACCTGCGGGTGCCCACCCTTCTCCTGCACAGCCCCGAGGACCGGATCGCGCCCTTCGGCACCGCCGAGAAGCTGGCCGCCGCCCGTCGCGACGTGGTCAGCCTCCAGGCCTTCCCCGGTGCCGACCACGCCACCCTCTGGAACACCGCTCCCGACCGGTACACCGAACTGCTCCGCCGCTGGCTCACGCCGCTGCTGTAGGGCGCCGCCGGCGGGTCCTCGCCGGCACGTCTCCCGGACGTGCCGCGGTCGGTGCTCCGCTTCCGCCCCTGCGGATCGGAACGCGGCCCCACCGCCGAGGTGGGAGCGGGCCCGTTGGGTCGACCCGTCGATCCGATCCGTCCGATCCATCCGATTCGTCCGACAGGATCCGCGAGGCCCGCAAGACCCACGGGCCGCGCCCTCGCCCCCCTCCTCGTGCGGGCGTTTCCGGCTGGGCCGCGCCGGCTTTTCCGGCGCGCTTCCCCCCTGCCCACGAATGAACGTTTCCCCCATTCCGCCGTAGGCGCGGGGGGAGTGGCGGGCGGCGCCTTAAGGCGCCGCCCCCTACCCCCGCCCCCCCCCCCCACGAATCGCCGCACCCCGCGCCCCGCGGTGCCCCCTCCAACCCCCGGCCGCCCAACCCCCCCCCGCGGCACGATCCCCCCGCCCCGCCCGTCATCCGTCCGGATTCGGACTGGACAGCTCCGCCGGAAGTCGGCGGAAGGGGATTCCCCGTGCGACCGGCGCGAAAACCACCCCGATGTCAGGGACAACAATTTGCCCGGCCACTGACCCCCCACCCGTACGCACGGTAACCGCCCGAGCATTCCCGGCGACCAGGATGATGCGAGTGGCATGGGCAGGTCACACGTTTCCGGCCAGGCGGTTTGCCGCTGTTGCCCGATCTTGCGGAGGTGCCGCCACCGGTCGCCCGGTCGTACGGACAACCGGATGTGACAGAAGGCCGGTACAAGGGGAAGACTGCTCGACGTGACGTCTCGGAACCCGCGCGACCGTGATGCCCCGCTCCCGCCGACGATCGGTACCGGTGCGACGGTGACCCGTCTCCCCGGAACGGCCCAACGGCCCGCCGGTGGCAGGCCGGGCGGGGCGGGTGTCCCCCGTAACGGAGTACCCCGGCGGCGAGGGCCCGCTCCGGCTCCCGGGCGGGGCAGGGTTCCCGTGCCCGAGGGCTTCCCGGCACCCGCCGAGCTGGCGCCGCTGGCCCGCCGGATGCTGGTGGACGCCGTCCGCGTCGCCCGCTGGGCCGGTGAGCTGGCCGAGGTCGACAAGCGCGGCGAACTGCTCCCCGAGGACGCCCGCGAGGCCGGCCGGGCGCTGGCCATGACGGTCGGCGCCGCCGCCAAGGCATGGGGGCAGGCGCTGCTGGTGGGCCTCGTGGAGCCCCGGGACGGCGGAGCCGGCCCCGGCTGGCGCCTGCACGCCTGGGAGTACGACGACGAGGCCGTGGTGCGCGGATGGTCGGCGATGTTCGACGCCTGGACCCTGCTCGCCCCGGTGCCGCCCGCCGCGCTGCGCGGCGTGTTCGCCGTGCTGGCCGGGCAGGCCGTGGACCAGGCCCCGCAGCTGCTCTCCTTCCTGCACCTGGTGGACGGCCCCGTCGCCGAGAGCGAACTGCTGGAACTGCTGCGCCGGGGCCTGGACGAGCGCCGGGTCGGCACCGGCCTCGGCGGACCGGGGCTGTCGCCGGTGCCGCACGCGGCCTCGGCCGTCTCCGCCGTCCGCGGCACCTGCCGCGCGCCGCAGATCGACACCCCGGCCGCGCCGGCCGATGTGGCCGCCGTCCTGGACTGGATGCTCGACGGCCTGGAGGCCGTCGGCGCCCTGGTGCGCAGGAACGATGCCGCGGAGCTGTCGCCGCTCGGCCACTGGGCGGTGCGGGCCAAGCTGGAGGAGATCTGCACGGTCGCGCAGACCGCGGCCGGGCACATCGAGCAGAGCGCCTTCGAGCTGCTGAACGCGTGTGCGGACTACTCGCCGGGCCCGGCTCGCGCCGAGTTCCGGGCGTGGGTCGCGGCCCGTCCGGCGGACCGGGCCGTGGGCGAGCTGCTGGAGGCCGCCCGGGGCGACGACGCGCTGGTGCGCGGACTGGCCTTCGAGGCGCTGCGGGTGGCCGGCGGCCCGGCCGAGCAGGCGGTGCGCGCGGCGGTGGACGCGCCGGTGCTGCGCCCCTACGCGCTGCTGTGGCTGGCGGAGCGCGCCGACGAGGGCGTCTCCCCGGCGGACGTGCTGGGTGCGGAGGACGCGGCCTGGCTCTGGGTGGACACCGCGGCCGCGGTGCTCGACCACGGCGAGACCGAGCTGCTGGTGGGCCATGTCGAGGGCGCCTCGGCGGGCGACCCGGTCCGGCTGTTCGCCCGGGCCCGGCAGTCCGGTCACCCGCGGGCGGCCTCGGTGCTGACGGCGGTCTCGGGCGTGCACCCGGACCCGGGCGTGGCCCGGGCGGCCCGCCGCTCGGCGTTCAGCGTGCACACCGGTGGCGCCTGAGTTTTATGACTTTTGCGGGGACGTTCGGGGTCCACGGCGACCGCGACGGCGGCTCCGGCGTCCGCCGTCGAGGTCCGCTCCGCTCTCCGCTCGGGTCTCCGCTCGGACGGCGCCTGAGCCCCGCACCCGCGCCGCTCGATTGTTATGACATACGAGAAGGGCCCGGAACCAACAGGTTCCGGGCCCTGACTCTTATGACTTTTGCGGGGACTCAGCCGAGCCGGGACTCCGCCCGCCGGGCGCGGACGTCGCCGACCTTCTGCCCCACCTTGCGGCGGATGACCAGCAGCGGTGCCATCGCCGCGAGCGTGATCTGGGCGAACGCGCCGACGTGCATCAGCTGGTTGCCACCGGGCAGGCCGGTGGCCCAGGCGGCCAGGCAGCCGATGGAGACCACGATCCAGCAGAGCGTCGCGGTGGCCAGCAGCCCCTGCGGCTTCGGGTACTCGATCCGGCTGACCATCAGGTACGCGGCGCCGAAGATGGCGAGCAGACCGGGCAGGAACGGCGGGTCGAGCAGCACGATGGCGATCACCGTCATCGCGCCCATCGGGCAGGGCATGCCCTGGAACACCCCGGGCCGCATCTTGACGGCCGAGAAGCGGGCCAGCCGCAGGACCACCGCGAGCAGCACCGTGATGGCGATGAGTGCCGACAGCTTGCTGTTGGAGCCCTGGGAGACCATGCCCCAGACCGCGACGAAGTAGGCCGGCGCGATGCCGAAGCTGATCAGGTCCGCCAGGTTGTCCAGTTCCGCTCCGAGGGCGGAGGAGCGCAGCTTGCGCGCCACCAGGCCGTCGAAGAGGTCGCACATCGAGCCGATCAGCAGCAGCGTGACCGCGGTGGCGGCGCTGTGCCGGTCCGGAGCGGCGTCCGGGTTGGTGATGTGCGGGACCAGGACCCCGGTGGTGATCGAGTAGATCGCCAGGAAGCCGCAGACGGCGTTCCCCAGGGTCAGGAAGTCGGCGGTGGACAGGTGCTGAGGAGAGCGCGGGGCGCGCAGCTCGCGGTCGCGCGCCCAGCGGCGGCGGCGCAGGGCCGTCTCCTCGTCGTCCAGGCCGACGATTGTCTCAGGATCAGTCACGGTCAAGGCGCGTCACCCCGGCTGTGGTCTTCTGGCCGACCTCGACGCCGACCTCGACGCCGGCCGGCAGGTAGGTGTCGACCCGGGACCCGAACCGGATCAGACCGATCCGGTCGCCCTGCTCGACCTTGGTTCCGGCGTCCACGTACGGCACGATGCGTCGGGCCACGGCCCCCGCGATCTGCACCATCTCGATGTCGCCGAGCTCGGTGTCGAAGTGCCAGACGACCCGCTCGTTCTGGTCGCTGTCCTTGTTGAACGCGGGGACGAAGCCGCCCGCGACGTGCTCGACCGACGTCACCGTGCCCGGCAGGGGCGCGCGGTTGACGTGGACGTTGAGCGGGCTCATGAAGATCGCGACCCGGGTGCGGCCGTCCGGCCAGGCGTCGATGCTCTGCACCACGCCGTCGGCGGGGGAGATCACTCTGCCCGTGCCGATCTCACGCTCGGGGTCGCGGAAGAACCACAGCATGCCCGCGCTGAGCGCGCAGGCGGGTACCGCAGCCAGGGCCCACTTGCCGCTGCGCCGGGTGAGGGCGGTGGTCACGGCGGCCGTGGCGAGAGTGGGGACGAACCAGGGGGTGGCTCCGCGCGCGATGGTCACGCGGGGTCGCCGACCGGCCGTCGGGGCTGCGAGGGCATCGCGGTCCGTGACGGAGGTGTGAGGGGACGGGCTGATGGGCATCGAAGACCTTTGTCGCGGGGGATCATGGCCGCTGGACGGGGGCCACCGCGGGATCGGTAATAGAGGGACGGCTTGCTGTCCCGGTGGATGCTATCGGGAGCACACGGTGGGTGGGCAACCCGCCTGCTCGTTCATGTGTCCGGTGGCGGCGCGTGTGCGCGTCCACTCCTACGACCGTAGCTCGACCCGGTCCGGTTCCCAAGGGACCCGACAGGGCTGGTGACTCTTGTCTCAACGGGTACGCCGACGGAACCCGGCGGGGCGAAACGGCCGTAGCGGCCGCAAGCGGGTGTGCGGAAGCGGCCGCCGGGCGTGTCGTTGCAGCTGTACGCCCTGCGGCCGCTTCCGGAGGGCCGTGCCGGACCCAGGCGGACCAGGCCGGGCCCGTGACGGGGCACGGCGCTCCGCCGGCGCGGGCCCGCACGCCCGTCGACCGGCGGTTCGAGGGGGCCGCCCGGCGACGTGGTCCGTCGGCGGGCGGCCCGGGGATCAGTCGGCGATCCGGTACTCCTCCAGGAGCCGGCGTCCGACGATCATCTTCTGGATCTCCGCAGTACCTTCACCGATGAGCAGCATCGGGGCCTCGCGGTAGAGGCGCTCGATCTCGTACTCCTTGGAGAAGCCGTAGCCGCCGTGGATGCGGAAGGCGTCCTCGACGACCTCCTTGCAGTACTCGGAGGCGAGGTACTTGGCCATGCCGGCCTCAAGGTCGTTGCGCTCGCCGCTGTCCTTCTTGCGGGCGGCCATGACCATCATCTGGTGGGCGGCCTCGACCTTGGTGGCCATCTCGGCGAGCTTGAACTGGATCGCCTGGTGCTCGGCGATCTTCTTGCCGAAGGTGGAGCGCTGCTGGGCGTAGGAGATGCCGAGCTCGAAGGCGCGGCGGGCGACGCCGCAGCCGCGGGCGGCGACGTTGACGCGGCCGACCTCGACGCCGTCCATCATCTGGTAGAAGCCGCGGCCCGGGACGCCGCCGAGGATGCGGTCGGCCGGGATGCGGACGTCCTGGAGGACCAGCTCGGTGGTGTCGACGCCCTTGTAGCCCATCTTCTCGATCTTGCCGGGCACGGTCAGGCCGGGAACCGTGGGGTTCGGGCCGAAACCGGCCTCCTTCTCGATCAGGAAGGTGGTCATGTTCTTGTACGGCGTGTTGCCGCCCTCGTCGGTCTTGCAGAGGACCGCGACCAGGGTGGAGGTGCCGCCGTTGGTGAGCCACATCTTCTGACCGTTGAGGACGTAGAACTCCCCGTCCTTGACGCCCTTGGTGGAGATGGCCGAAACGTCGGAGCCGAGGCCCGGCTCGGACATCGAGAAGGCGCCGCGGATCTCGCCGGCGGCCATCCTCGGCAGGAAGTGGTCCTTCTGCTCCTGGGTGCCGTGGGCGTTGATCATGTGCGCCACGATGAAGTGGGTGTTGACGATGCCGGAGACCGACATCCAGCCGCGGGCGATCTCCTCGACCACCAGGGCGTAGGTGAGCAGCGACTCGCCGAGGCCGCCGTACTCCTCGGGGATGGTGAGGCCGAACAGGCCGAGCTGCTTCATGCCCTCGACGATGGCGGTCGGGTACTCGTCCTTGTGCTCCAGCTCGGTCGCGACCGGAATGATCTCCTTGTCGACGAAATCCCGCACGGTGGCGAGGATGTCCCGCTGGATCTCGGTGAGGCCGTCGGTCTGTGCGAGGCGTCCCATCGTGCGGCTCCGGAAAGGTCTGAGGGGCTACGGAAAGTCGGGGATTCCCCCCGGGGGGGGGATTGCGGGGGCCCTGCCGGCGTGGCTGCGGCAGCAGGGCCCCCGGTACCGGGTGGGGCGCGGCCGATGACGGCGGCCTGCCCGTCCGGGGTCTCTCGAGGGGGCTCTCCGTCCGTGGAGGGAGAGCCCCCTATAGAGGGGAGAGGCCGAGAAGGTGGGGAGGGAGGGGCTCAGGAGAGCGGGGTCGGACGACCGGGCTGCTCGCCGCCGCGCTCCTTGATGTACGTCTCGGTCGGCACCATCACCTTGCGGCGGAAGACGCAGACGACCGTGCCGTCCTGCTTGTACCCCTTGGTCTCGACGTACACGATGCCGCGGTCGTCCTTGGACTTGGACGGCCACTTGTCGAGCACGGTGGTCTCGCCGTAGAGGGTGTCGCCGTGGAAGGTCGGTGCGACGTGCCGCAGCGACTCGATCTCCAGGTTGGCGATCGCCTTGCCGGAGACGTCCGGGACGGACATGCCGAGCAGCAGCGAGTAGATGTAGTTGCCCACCACGACGTTCCTGCCGAAGTCCGTCGTCATCTCCGCATAGTTGGTGTCCATGTGGAGCGGGTGGTGGTTCATGGTGAGCAGGCAGAAGAGGTGGTCGTCGTACTCGGTGACCGTCTTGCCGGGCCAGTGCTTGTAGACCGCGCCGACCTCGAACTCCTCGTAGGTGCGTCCGAACTGCATGCCGTGGGCCCTCAGCTTTCCGGGATCTCGAACTTGGTGGTGCGCTGCATGCCCGCGGCCCGGCCCTTGCCGGCGACGACCAGCGCCATCTTGCGGCTGGCCTCGTCGATCATCTCGTCGCCGAGCATGGCGGAGCCCTTGGCGCCGCCCGCCTCGGAGGTGCAGTAGTCGTACGCGTCGAGGATCAGCTCGGCGTGGTCGTAGTCCTCCTGCGAGGGCGAGTAGATCTCGTTCGCGGCGGCGACCTGGTCCGGGTGGAGCACCCACTTGCCGTCGAAGCCGAGGGCGGCCGAGCGGCGGGCGACCTCGCGGTAGCCCTCCTGGTTGCGGATCTGGAGGTACGGGCCGTCGATCGCCTGGAGGTCGTTGGCGCGGGCGGCCATCAGGATGCGCATCAGGATGTAGTGGTAGGCGTCGGCGTTGTAGCCGGGCGGCTGCTCGCCGACGACCAGCGACTTCATGTTGATGGAGGCCATGAAGTCGGCGGGGCCGAAGATGATGGTCTCCAGCCGGGGCGAGGCCTCGGCGATGGCGTCGACGTTGATCAGGCCCTTGGCGTTCTCGATCTGCGCCTCGATGCCGATCCGGCCGACCTCGAAGCCCATGGTCTTCTCGATCTGGGTGAGCAGCAGGTCGAGCGCCCTGACCTGCTCGGCGTCCTGCACCTTGGGCAGCATGATGCAGTCGAGGTTGGGGCCGGCGCCCTCGACCACGGTGATCACGTCGCGGTAGGTCCAGTGCGTGGTCCAGTCGTTGACGCGCACGACGCGGGTCTTGCCGCCCCAGTCGCCGTTGTTGAGCGCGTCGACGATGTTGTGGCGCGCGCTCTCCTTGACCAGCGGGGCGCAGGCGTCCTCCAGGTCGAGGAAGACCTGGTCGGCCGGCAGGCCCTGGGCCTTCTCTAGGAAGCGCGGGTTGCTGCCCGGCACGGCGAGACAGGAGCGGCGCGGGCGCAGACGGTTCACAGCAGTCATAAGAATCGAGGGTTCCTTCCCAGTGGTCAGCTGGTCAGCTGTTCAGTTCGTGGCAGCGGTCGGTGCGGGCGTCCACGGCTGGAGCTTGTTGGCCAGCCGGATCTCGTCCACGATCCGGCCGATGATGGTGGTGATGCCGAAGTCCTTCGGGGTGAACACGGCGGCGACGCCGGCGGCCTTGAGGGCCTCGCCGTCCGCTGCCGGGATGATGCCACCCACGATCACCGGGACATCCTCCACCCCGGCGCGGCGCAGCCGCTTCAGGACGTCGGGCACCAGCTCGCTGTGCGCGCCGGAGAGGATGGACAGGCCCACGCAGTGCACGTCCTCCGCGACGGCGGCGGAGACGATCTGCTCCGGGGTCAGCCGGATGCCCTGGTAGACCACCTCGAAGCCGGCGTCGCGGGCCCGGACGGCGATCTGCTCGGCACCGTTGGAGTGCCCGTCCAGGCCGGGCTTGCCGACCAGCAGGCGCAGCTTGCCGGCGCCCAGCTCCGCGGCGGTGGCGGCGACCGCGGCACGGACCTGCTCCAGCTCGCCGCCGGGCTCGGCGGCCACGGCGACGGGCGCGCCGCCGACGCCGGTGGGCGCGCGGTACTCGCCGAAGACCTCGCGCAGGGCGAAGGACCACTCGCCGGTGGTGACGCCGGCCCGGGCGCAGGCGAGCGTGGCCGGCATCAGATTGGTCCCGGTGGCGGCGACGGCCTTGAGCTCGGCCAGCGACGCCTGGGCGGCGGCCTCGTCGCGCTCGGCGCGCCAGGCCTCCAGGGCGGCGAGCACGGACCGCTCGGAGGCCGGGTCGACCACCATGATCGCGGTGTCGAGGTCGGCGGTGAGCGGGCTCGGCTCGGTGGTGTCGAAGCAGTTCACCCCGATGATCTTGTCCTCGCCGGACTCGATCCGGGCCCGGCGGGCGGCGTGCGAGGCGACCAGGTTGGACTTCAGGTAGCCGGACTCGACGGCCGGGATCACCCCGCCCATCTCCAGCACCTTGGCGATCTCCGCCTCGGCGCCGGCCAGCAGCTCGTCGGTCTTGGCCTCGATCACCTCGGAGCCGTTGAAGATGTCGCCGTACTCCAGCAGGTCCGACTCGTACGCCAGCACCTGCTGGATGCGCAGCGACCACTGCTGGTCCCAGGGCCGGGGCAGGCCGAGCGCCTCGTTCCAGGCGGGCAGCTGGACGGCACGCGCGCGGGCGTCCTTGGAGAGGGTGACGGCCAGCATCTCCAGGACGATCCGCTGGACGTTGTTCTCCGGCTGGGCCTCGGTCAGGCCGAGCGAGTTGACCTGGACGCCGTAGCGGAAGCGGCGCTGCTTGGGGTCGGTGACGCCGTAGCGCTCCAGGGTGACCTTCTCCCACAGCCGGGCGAAGGCGCGCATCTTGCACATCTCCTCGACGAAGCGCACGCCGGCGTTCACGAAGAAGGAGATCCGGGCGACCACCTCGCCCATCCGCTCGGCCGGCACCTGGCCGGAGTCGCGCACGGCGTCGAGCACCGAGATGGCGGTGCACATCGCGTAGGCGATCTCCTGGACGGGCGTGGCCCCGGCCTCCTGCAGGTGGTAGCTGCAGATGTTGATCGGGTTCCACTTGGGGATGTTGCCGACCGTGTAGGCGATCATGTCGGTGATCAGCCGCACCGACGGGCCGGGCGGGAAGACGTGCGTCCCGCGCGACAGGTACTCCTTGACGATGTCGTTCTGGGTGGTGCCGGTGAGCTTGGCGACGTCCGCGCCCTGCTCCTCGGCGACCACCTGGTAGAGCGCCAGCAGCCACATGGCGGTGGCGTTGATCGTCATGGAGGTGTTGGTCCGTTCGAGCGGGATGCCGTCGAACAGGGTGCGCATGTCGCCGACGTGGCCGACCGGGACGCCGACCCGGCCGACCTCGCCGCGGGCGAGGACGTGGTCGGAGTCGTAGCCGGTCTGGGTCGGCAGGTCGAAGGCGACGGACAGGCCGGTCTGGCCCTTCGCCAGGTTCCGCCGGTAGAGCGCGTTGGAGTCGCTCGCGGTGGAGTGGCCGGCGTAGGTGCGCATCAGCCAGGGCCGGTCGCGCTTCTGGGGCTCAGTCATCGGCGGGTCTCACACGTTCCTGAAGCGGTTGATGGCCGGCAGGTGCTTCTCGCGCAGCTCGGGGTCGGTGACGCCCAGGCCCGCCTCGGGGGCCAGGCAGAGCACGCCGACCTTGCCCTGGTGCTTGTTGTGGTGCACGTCCAGGGCGGCCTGGCCGGTCTCCTCCAGGGAGTAGACCTTGGACAGGGTCGGGTGGATCTTGCCCTTGGCGATCAGGCGGTTGGCCTCGAAGGCCTCGCGGTAGTTGGCGAAGTGCGAGCCGACGATCCGCTTGAGCGACATCCACAGGTACCGGTTGTCGTACTGGTGCATGTAGCCGGAGGTGGAGGCGCAGGTGACGATGGTGCCGCCCTTGCGGGTGACGTACACCGAGGCGCCGAAGGTCTCCCGGCCCGGGTGCTCGAAGACGATGTCCACGTCCTCGCCGCCGGTGAACTCGCGGATCTTCGCGCCCAGGCGCTTCCACTCGCGCGGGTCCTGGGTGTGCTCGTCCTTCCAGAACCGGTAGCCCTCGGTGGAGCGGTCGATGATCGCCTCGGCGCCCATGGCGCGGCAGATCTCGGCCTTCTGGTCGTTGGAGACCACGCAGATCGGGGTGGCGCCGCCGGCCAGCGCGTACTGGGTGGCGTACGAGCCGAGGCCGCCGCTGGCGCCCCAGATCAGCACGTTGTCGCCCTGCTTCATGCCGGCGCCGTTGCGCGAGACCAGCTGGCGGTAGGCGGTGGAGTTGACCAGACCGGGGGAGGCGGCCTCCTCCCAGGTGAGGTGCTTGGGCTTGGGCAGCAGCTGGTTGGTCTTCACCAGGGCCAGCTGGGCCAGGCCGCCGAAGTTGGTCTCGAAGCCCCAGATGCGCTGTTCCGGGTCCATCATCGTGTCGTTGTGGCCGTCCGCGGACTCCAGTTCGACCGAGAGGCAGTGCGCGACGACCTCGTCGCCCGGCTTCCAGGCGTTGACCCCGGCGCCGGTGCGCAGCACCACGCCGGCGAGGTCGGAGCCGACCACGTGGTACGGCAGGTCGTGGCGCTTGGTGAGCGGCGACAGCCGGCCGTAGCGCTCCAGGAAGCCGAAGGTGGAGACCGGCTCGAAGATCGAGCTCCAGACGGTGTTGTAGTTCACCGCGCTCGCCATGACGGCGACCAGGGCCTCGCCGGGGCCCAGCTCGGGCAGGGCGACCTCGTCGAGGTGAAGGGACTTGCGGGGGTCCTTGTCGCGGTTGTCGAGGCCCGCGAACATCTGCTCCTCGTCCTTGTGGAGCGTCACCGCGCGGTAGGACTCGGGGAGCTTGATCGCCGCGAAGTCCGCCGACGTGGTGTCGGTGCTGATGATCGCGTCGAGGATTTCCTGCATGGCTGCCTCCGAAGGCGTACCTGTGTGAGGGCACAGGGCGTCTGGGGGAGCCGGGAGCGGACACCGGCTTCGCTGAGGTGGGTGGTGGGCGGGTCAGACTGGGCACCCGGGGTGGACCGGGCCGTTCTGGCTCTGCTCCCGGGGTGTGGGAACGCCGGACGACGGCGCGCCGAGGTGGGGAGCCGCGGCGCCGCGACTGGTGAGTAACAAGGTAATGGCACCCTGTGCCACTCGTAAAGACACCGGGTGTCACGAATTCCGGCGGCCTCCGGGGCGGCGTGACGCGCGTTGCGCGGGCATGCGAAGGGCCCGCGCCGACTTCTCGGCGCGGGCCCTCGATACCGCTCTGACCTGCGTGAATACTGCGCTTATGACTCCCGGGCGCCACTCAGTGCGGCCCGGATGCTGTCCACCACGACCTCCAGTGGAGCGTCCGTCCGGGCGACTGTGATGAGCACCTCACCTCCGGGACTGGCACTCAGTGCGCTCTCCGCCCCGGTGTCCCCCGGGGTCCCATTGGCACCCGGTGCCACCACCGATCCCCGACGCCTGGCACCCGGCGCGCTGGCGGCCCAGAAGGTCCGCCGGATCACCTCGAAGGAGTGGTCCAGCTGCGCCTCCACGTCGCCCCGGCCGCCGGCCCGCAGCCAGCGCCGCAGCACGTGGTTGTGCGCCGCGACCACCGCCGCCGCCGAGACCTCGGCCAGCATCGAGTCGTCCTCGCCGCCGCGCTGCCAGCCGGACGGGATGGACTCGCCGGTGTCGAAGCGCCCCAGCAGGTAGCGGGTGAACAGCCGCTCGTAGCGGGCCACCACGGCGATCTCCCGCTCGCGCAGCGCCGGGACCTGACGGATCAGCTGGTACCGCGCGACCGACACCCCCGGGGTGGAGGCGTACATCCGCAGCACCTCCTTGATGCCGCGACAGACCACGTCCAGCGGGTGCTCCTCCGGCTCCGCACTGGCCAGCAGGTCGGCCACCCGCACCAGGGTGTCGTCGTGGTCCGGGAAGATCGCCTCCTCCTTGGACCGGAAGTACCGGAAGAAGGTGCGCCGGGCCACCCCGGCGGCGGCCGCGATCTGGTCGACCGTGGTCTCCTCGTAGCCCTGCGAGGCGAACAGCTCCATCGCGGCCGTGGCCAGGTCCTGGCGCATCTGCTGGCGCTGCGCCGCCGCCCGGCGGCTGCCCGGCCCGCCGTCCGGCCCGGTGCCCCCGGTCGAGGGGGCGGTCCGGCCGTCGCCGCCGTGCGGCCCGGCGGGGTGCTGCGGGGAGCTTGACTGAACCCGATCCATGTCCGGAACGCTACACGGCCCGGACGGCGCGGCCACGGCCCTTCCCCGCCGCACCGGTGCGACCGGACCGGTCACGGCCGGGCGGGGCCAGCGGGAGGACACCGTCCCGGGGCTCCAACCGGGGCGCGCGGAGGCCGCGGAGGGCGCGGATCCCTGCGGCGGAGCGCCGTTGCCGGAAGCCGCGCCGCCGTAGGGCTGCGTCCCGTGCGGTGGCGCCCCGTACGGCGGGGATCCCTGCGGCGGGGATCCGTACGGCTGTGCCGCGTGCGGTCCGGCCGGCGGCGCCCCGTACGGCGTCTCGTACGGGCCGCCCCCGTCCTGCGGCGTGGTCATCGGCGCGCGTGGTCGCGGAAGCCGCGGCCGGTCTTGCGGCCCAGGCAGCCCGCCGCGACCAGGTGCTCCAGCAGCGGCGCGGCGGCCAGGCCGGGCTCGCGGAACTCCTGGTGCAGCACCTGCTCGATCGTCAGCGAGACGTCCAGGCCGACCACGTCCAGCAGTTCGAACGGGCCCATCGGGTAGCCGCAGCCGAGCTTCATCGCGGTGTCGATGTCGTCCACCGTCGCGTAGTGCTCCTGGAGCATCCGCACCGCGTCGTTCAGGTAGGGGAAGAGCAGCGCGTTGACGATGAAGCCGGCCCGGTCGCCGCACTCCACCGGGTGCTTGCGGACCCCGGCGGTCAGCTCCAGCACGGTGGCGGTGACGTCCGGCGCGGTCAGCACGGTGGAGACCACCTCGACCAGCTTCATCGCCGGGGCCGGGTTGAAGAAGTGCATGCCGATCACGTCCTGCGGCCGCGAGGTGGCGGTCGCGCAGCTGATCACCGGCAGCGAGGAGGTGGTGGTGGCGAGCACCGCGCCAGGCCTGACGAACTTGTCCAGGGTGGCGAACAGCTCCCGCTTGACCGCCAGGTCCTCGGCGACCGCCTCGACCACCAGGTCCACCTCGGCCAGCTCGGCGTACTGGCCGACCGGGGTGACCAGCGCCAGTGCGGCGTCCCGCGCCCCGGCGGACAGCCGACCCTTGGCCACCGAGCGCTCCAGCGACTTCGCCAGCTGCGCCTTGGCCTTCTCGGCCTTCTCCTGGCTGCGCGCGGCCAGCAGCACCGGGTGCCCGGCCTTGGCGAACACCTCGGCGATGCCGGTGGCCATCGTCCCCGAGCCGCAGACGCCGACGGTGCGCACCGGCCGGCCCGGCACCTTCGGCCGGGCCGGCCCGGTGGCCGCGTCCACGGCCCGGGACGAGCCCGGCGCCTCGTAGGTGTAGAAGCCGCGGCCGGTCTTGCGGCCCAGCAGCCCGGCGGCGACCAGCTGGCCGAGGATCGGGGCGGGCGCGTGCAGGCGGTCCCGGGACTGCTCGTACATCGCCTCCAGCACGGTGCGGGCGGTGTCGATGCCGATCAGGTCGAGCAGCGCCAGCGGGCCCATCGGCAGGCCGCAGCCGAGCCGCATCGCGGCGTCGATGTCCTCCCGCGACGCGTACTTGGACTCGAACATCGCGGCGGCCTGGTTCAGGTAGGCGAACAGCAGGCCGTTCACCACGAAGCCGGCCCGGTCGCCGGCCGCCACCGGCTCCTTGCCGAGGTCGCGGGCGAAGGCGGCGGCGTCCTCGGCGGTCCGCGGGGAGGTCAGTACGGTGCGGACCACCTCGACCAGCTTCATGCCGTGCACCGGGTTGAAGAAGTGCAGGCCGAGCACCCGCTCCGGACGGGAGGTCGCGGCGGCGATCCGGGTCACCGACAGCGCGGTGGTGCCGGTGGCCAGCACGGTGGCCTCCGGGCAGATCCGGTCCAGCTCGGCGAAGACCTCCCGCTTCAGCTCCAGCTGCTCGGGCACCTCCTCGATCACCAGGTCCGCCCCGGCGGCGGCCGCCAGTTCGTGGCCGACGGAGATCCGGGCCAGCAGCCCGGTGCGCTCCTCGGCGGTCAGCCGCTCCCGGTCGACCGCGTGCGCGGTGGCCTCCTCGATCCGGGCCAGTGCCCGGGCGGCCGAGTCCTCGGTGGCCTCGATGCCGATCACCCGGCGGCCGCTCTTGGCGACCGCCACCGCGACGCCGGCACCCATCGTGCCGAGGCCGACGACGGCGACAGTGGGGAAGGGACGCTCCATCTGTCCTGACTCCTAGTCATGAAGGGCCCGCGCGTGCTCCGGCGGGCGCGCCGCCGCGCCCGGACGCGCGCCGGGGGCGGCCGCCGCCGGAGGAGGGTCCACGCGCGGGGGCTGGGGAGATGACGGGGTGCGGCGCATCCGGGCAGGGGCCGGTCCGCTCCGGCCGAACTGCGGATGTGCCGTGGTGCTCAGGCGCTCGAAGGTGAAGGAAGCGGCTCTGATACGAGGAGGAACCCGGCCCGCCGCGGTCCGCGGCACCTGCCGGTGAAAGCGCACCGCGCGGGCGCCGGAGAAGCGGCGACCGCGGCCTGCCGCCGGTGCGGCTCCCGAAGCCCGGCGGAGGTGCGTGTCCGGCCACTGTAGCGAAGCTACTGATGAGTAGGAAGGGGGCGTGGGCGGAAAACCGTTCGGGGCCGCGGGCGGGCGTTCGCTAGGGTGATCGACGCGGGGGCGGCTCCGCGGCGTGCTTCCTTCTCACTCATCTGCAAAATGAACCCGAGTGCGCCCACTCTCCGCCCCCGCTTCGTCGTATCCACCGGGGGAAGAGGCAGTGAAGAAGCAGAACGCCGTGGCGCCCGAGGCCGCACTGGACGCCTACCTGCTGCACCGCCACGGGATGGTCCGGGTCGAGCCCGGAGCCGGGCCCGACGAGCCCCTGCCGTGGTCCGCCCAGGGGCTGGTCGCCCTGGAGGCCGACCTCGTCCGGCGCGGCCACGTGCTCACCGCCCCGCTGCGCGCCGCGCTCGGCCGGCTGCGCCCGCTCGACCTCGCCGCGGCCGGCACCCGGCTGCTGCGCGGCATCGACGCGATGCTCGGCGCCGACCGCGGCCACACCCCGCTGTTCCGCCGCTTCCCCGAGGGCGTGCCCTCCCACGCCCACGCCGACTACTCCGCGCTCGTCCGCGGCCACCTCCTCTGCCAGGCGAGCCAGATCTGCCCGGTCTGCGAGCGCGACAGCCTGGAGGCCGGGATCGGCGCCCTCGCCCCCTGCGCCCACCTGCTGTGCGGCGACTGCTACCTGGAACTGGTCGAGAACGGCGGCGACCCCCACTGCCCGCTCTGCCGCACCCCGCTGGAGCGCAGGCGCCGCCTGTCCAACGACACCAGGGCCGCCCGCAACGCCGCCCGCGAACTGCGGGCCGGCCGGCAGCTCACGCCACTGCGCCAGGCCGGCCCCGAGGACGTGGGCCTCCTCGCCGCCACCGGGCTGGCCGCGCTGCTCGCCCGGCAGACCCCGCTGAGTCCGCAGGACCGCGAGGACCTCGCCCTGCTGCTCCACCACGCCCCGGACGACCCGGCCGGCTGGCTGCCCGCCGAGATCCCCGTCCGGGAGACCCGCGCCACCGTGCTGGCCGCCCTGCTGCACCGCGACCGGGAGGCCGCCCGGCCGCTGCTGGCCGCCCACCTCACCACCGCCACCGACGTCCTGCGGCTGATCTGGGCGTGGTCCGGCGCCGAGCCCGACCTGCTGCCCGAGACCGCCCGCACCCTGCGCCTGCGCAACCTGCCCCGCCCGCTGCGCCGCGACCTGCTCGCCGTCCTGGACGCGTTCCCGGTCGGCACCCTCGCCGAGGACCTGCGCCGCCACCGCGAGCCCTGGCTGCGGGCCGGCGAACTGCTGCACCCGTACGAGCACCGCGCCCGCTTCCCGTACGCGGCGGCCGCGTTCGCGGTGGTCCGGCAGAGCGATCTCGACCTCCACGGCCTCGGCCCGCTGCTGCGCGAGGCGCCCGCCCCGCTGCGGGTGAGCGAGACGCCCGGCGGCCACACCCGGCTGACCGTGGAGACCTTCGCCGCCCGGGTCGAGCGCGCCCTCGGGCAGGGCGACCTGCCCGCCGCCGTCCGGCTGCTGGCCGGCCGTCCGGGCGAACTGGTGCGCCGACTGCACCACCTGCTGCGGGTCCACGCCGCCTGGCTGCCCGGCGAACCGCTGCCCGCCGAACTCGCCGAGGCGCTGCCCGGCGCCCTGCGCGCCGTCGCCCCCGGCCCGCTGCTCGGCGCGTACGGACGGCTGCGCGCGCCGCGCGAGTACGGCGAGCGGCGGCTGTACTTCCCGCGCGGCCGGGTCGCCTCGGCGCACGCCCGGGCCGACCGGGGCACGCCCGTCCCGGCCGCTCTCAGCGCGCCCGTCTGCGCCCTGATCGAGGCCGAACTGCTGCGCCGGGCCGGGCGGTCGGCCCACGGGCCGGAGCGCTACCAGGTGGCCGTACTGGACGCCGCGCTGGCCGACCTGGTCGTCCCCTTCGCCGAGCGTGCCAGCGCCAAGACCCTGGTCGCCGTGCCGCGCGGCAGCGTGCAGCGGATCCCGGACGGGCAGCGGCTGCGGCTGTTCCTGCACTGGACGCAGCGCCCGCACCAGCGGGTGGACCTCGACCTGTCGGTCGCCTTCTACGACGAGGAGTGGCGGTTCGTCGGCCTGTGCGACTACACCCGGCTGGTCACCGGGCCGCGGGCCGCCGTCCACTCCGGGGACTACACCAGCGCCCCGCCGCCGCACGGCGCCACCGAGTTCGTCGACCTCGACCTGCCGGCGCTGGGCGAGGCCGGCGCCCGGTACGCCGTGGTGGTGGTGTTCAGCTACAACGACATCCCGTTCGAGGACCTCACCGACGCCTTCGCCGGATTCATGGCCCTGACCCCGTCCGAGGCGGCCCGGCAGCGCAAGAGCGGCTTCCACCCCAAGGGCGTCCGCCAGCGCCTCGACCTCGCCGGGGACGCCAGGATCTGCGTGCCGATGATCGTCGACCTGCGGCGCCGCGACTACACCTGGACCGACCTCAACGCGGGCGCCGGCAGCGGGTTCCACAACCTCGACCGGCACCACGCCAGGATCGGCTCGCTGGCCGCCGACGTCCTGACGCACTTCGCCCCCGGCTCCCGGGCCACCCTCTGGGACCTCGCCTGCGCCACCGCCGCGGCGGGCAGCGACGAGGTGCTGGTCCGCGACCGGACCGGCCGCGGGCTCGACGTCTACCGGCGGGGCGCGGACGAGCCGGTGAGCGCCTTCGCCGAACGGCTGCGCGCCCGCCACGAGAGCGACCGGCGCACCGAGCTGCCGCCGGACGACACCGCCCGGCTGATCGCCGAACGCCTCGACGGCGCCCGGGCGTTCGCCGCCCTGGTGCACGCCGACGTGCCCGCGCCGGCGGAGGCGCGCGGGACGCTCTACCGGCTCTACCCGGGCCCGACCGACGCCGCCCCGGACACCCTGGAGCGGATCACCGCGGGGGAGTGGACGGCCAGGTTCGCCCCGAACGGGTGAACGGGTGAACACGGCCGCCAAGAGGACCACCCGATAGGGGAGTTATCCGACCCCGACCGGCGGGGCAGCATGGGGACATGACCACCGGAACCGCCACCGCCGGCCCCACCGCGCCCGGTCCCGACGAGCCGCCCGTCACCGCCGAACGGCTCGCCGCCGCCGCCGCGGCGGCCGTCGCGCTGCCATCGCGCGCCGACCGGGCCGAGCGCGCTGAGAAGGCCGTCGACCGGCTGCGCACCGAGGCCGTCGAGGCGGTGGCCGTCACCTGGGTGGACAACGCCGGCATCACCCGGGTCAAGGCCGTGCCGCTCGGCGGTCTGGTGCACGCCGCGCAGTGGGGCGTCGGCACCGCGCCGTGCTTCGACGTGTTCCTCGCCGACGACGCGATCACCACCAGCGCGATCATCGGCGGTCCCACCGGGGACCTCAGGCTCTACCCGGACCTCGACCGGGTCGTCCCGCTGGCCGCCCAGCCCGGCTGGGCCTGGACCCCGGGGGACAGGTACACCCAGGCCGGCGCCCCGCACCCCGGCTGCCAGCGGCTGTTCGCCCGCCGGGCGGAGGCCACGGCGGCCGCGCGCGGCCTGGGCCTCAAGGCCGGCATCGAGGTCGAGTGGACGGTCGCCCTGGCCGGCGCCCCGAAGGAGGACCCGCAGTACCCGACGCACGGCCCGGCGTACGGGATGCACCGGGTCACCGACCTCTCCGACTACCTGCGCGACGTCCTGCGAGCCCTCGGCCGGCAGGGGCTGACCGTCCTGCAGATCCACCCCGAGTACTCCCCGGGCCAGTTCGAGGTCTCGGTCGCCCCCGAGGGCCCGGTCGCCGCCGCCGACACCTCCGTCCTGGTCCGGCACACCGTCCGGGCCGTCTCCGCCCGGCACGGCCTGCGGGTCTCCTTCGCCCCGGTGGTCGAGACCGGCGGCGTCGGCAACGGCGGGCACCTGCACCTCAGCCTCTGGCGCGACGGGCGCAACCTCGGCCACGGCGGCCCCGGTCCGCACGGCCTGACGGCCGAGGCCGAGGGCTTCCTCGCCGGGGTGCTGGACGCGCTGCCCGAACTGCTGGTGCTGGGCTGCTCCAGCCCGGCCGGGTACCTGCGGCTGGTGCCCTCGCACTGGGCCGGCGCCTACCAGTGCTGGGGTCTGGAGAACCGCGAGGCCGCGTTGCGCCTGGTGACCGGCTCCACCGGGGAGCGGGCCGCCGCGGCCAACGCCGAGGTCAAGTGCTTCGACGCCAGCGCCAACCCGTACCTGGCGGTCGGCGGGGTGATCGCCGTCGGTCTCGCCGGGCTGGACCAGCGCCGCGCGCTGCCACCGGAGTTCACCGGGGATCCGGCGGCCGCCGAGCCCGGCACGGTGCCCCGGCTGCCGGCGGGCCCGGCCGAGGCGATCGCCGCGTACGAGCGCTCCGCGGTGCTGCGCGAGGCGCTCGGCGAGCCGCTCTACCAGGCGGTGCTGGCGGTGCGACGGGCGGAGCAGGAGCAGTACGCGGCCGTCACTCCCGAGGAGTTGGTCATGGCCACCCGCTGGCGGTACTGAAGGGTGGCCCGGCCGGGGGCGCCCGCGCTGGTCGACCATCACTGCCACAGCGTGGTGGCGGCCGAGCTCACCGACGAGGCCCTGGCCGGGCTGCTCACCGAGTCCGACCGGCCGCCCGCTCCCGGCTGTTCGCCCTTCGACAGCGCGCTGGGCCTCGCGGTGCGGCGCTGGTGCCCGCCCGTGCTCGGCCTGCCGGTGCACGCCCCGGCCGCCGACTACCTGGCCCGGCGGCGGGAGTTGGGCGCGGCCGAGGCCACCGGGCGACTGCTGGCGGCGGCCGGCCTGGACACCTGCCTGGTGGACACCGGGCTGGCCACCGCCGCCGGCCACGAGCTGCTGCCGCTGGCCGAACTCGCCGAGGCCACCGGGGCGTCGGTGCGCGAGGTGGTCCGGCTGGAGTCGGTCGCCGAGACGGTGACGGCCGGCGCCGGGGACTGGCCGCGGGCCGTCGCACAGGCGCTCGCGTCGGCCGCGGCCGGGGCCGTCGCGGTCAAGTCGGTGCTCGCCTACCGGCACGGTCTGGCCGCGCCCGCCGAACGCCCCGCCGCCGCGGCCGTGGTGGCCGCGGCCGGCGCCCACCTGCGCGGCGGGCGGGGCCGGCTGACCGACCCGGTGCTGCTGCACCACCTGCTCTGGACGGCGGTGGACGTCTGCGCCGAGCTCGGCCTGCCGCTCCAACTCCACACCGGCTTCGGCGATCCGGACCTCACCCTGCACCGGGCCGACCCGTCGCTGCTGACGGACTTCGTGCGGGCCGCCGAGCCCAGCGGCGTCCCGCTGGTGCTGCTGCACGGGTACCCGTACCACCGGCAGGCCGCCTGGCTGGCCCAGGCCTTCCCGACGGTGTACACCGACCTCGGGCTCACCGCCTCCTACACCGGGCCGCGGGTGGCCGCGGTGCTGGGCGAGATGCTGGAGCTGGCCCCGTTCGGCAAATTGCTGTTCTCCACCGACGCCTACGGGCTGCCCGAACTTTATTTGGTGGGCACCTGTCAGTTCCGGTACGGACTGGGTGCGGTGCTCGCGGACTGGCGTGCCGACGGCGCCTGCTCCGCGGCCGATGCCGGGCGGGTGGCGCGGCTGCTCGCGGCCGACAACGCGCGTCGGCTGTACGCGTTGTAGGGGTGCGATCCGTCCTGGTGGTGGATGCCGTGACGGGTGTGGCGGCACGTCGGCGAACCATCACTTTTTAACACTCTTGACCTCTGTTTTCCTTGTTGACCGCCGGGCGGCGGTAACCCCTGTTCCTGGTCAAGATGTGACGATTAGATGACTACCCCTTGCGCTTATAACCAAATATTCATTAGCGTCCCGGTCATTCCCAAGCGCACCTGCCCACCGCAGCTGCCGCCTGACGCCTCGGGAGGCCAACCCTCATGCGTGTTCCTCGGATCAGCCGTACCCGGTACGCGGCCGTGGGCGTCGTGCTCGCCACCGCCGGTGCCCTCGCGCTGCCGGCCGGCACCGCCGTCGCGGCTCCCGCGGCCGACTCGACGACCGGTCCGCTGATGAGCTACGTCGTCAACACCAAGGCCAACCACGGCCAGGTGCAGAAGGTCGAGAAGGCCATCACCGGCCTCGGCGGCACCGTCGTCCAGTCCTACGAGCAGGTCGGCGTCGTCGTCGCCCGCTCGAACGACACCAAGTTCGCCGAGAAGCTGCGCCTGGCCAAGGGCGTCGACTCGGTCGGCGCCAGCCGCACCAAGGGCATCCAGGCCTCCGACCAGGGCAAGGCCGAGGTCGCCACCGAGTCGGCCGCCGTGGCGGCCGCCCCGGGTGAGGACCCCGACGAGGCCTACCAGTGGGACATGCGTCAGATCGGTGCCGACAAGGCCCACAAGATCTCGCTCGGCAGCCGCAACGTCACCGTCGGCGTGCTGGACTCCGGCATCGACGCCACCCACGAGGACCTGGCCGCCAACGTGGACGCCTCGCAGTCGGTCTCCTGCATCGACGGCAAGACGAACACCGACTGGAAGGCCTGGCAGCCGACCACCAGCGACCACGGCACCCACGTGGCCGGCACCATCGGCGCCGCCAAGAACGGCAAGGGCATCGTCGGCGTCGCGCCGAACGTGAAGCTGGCCGCCGTCAAGGTCGTCGACGACGGCGGGTTCATCTACCCGGAGAACGCGGTCTGCGGCTTCGTCTGGGCCGGCGAGCACGGCTTCAAGGTCACGAACAACAGCTACTTCGTCGACCCGTGGATGTTCAACTGCAAGACGGACAAGGACCAGGCGGCCATCTCGGACGCCGTCCGCAAGGCCGTCGCCTTCTCGCAGCGCAAGGGCGTGCTCAACATCGCCGCCGCCGGCAACGAGAACATCGACCTGGCGCACAAGACCGTCGACGTGGCCAGCCCGGACGACACCACCCCCGGCACCCGCCCGGTCACCAACGACTGCCTGTCGCTGCCGACCGAGCTGCCCGGCGTCGTGGCCGTCTCCGCGGTCGGCTCCGACGGCGTCAAGGCGTACTACTCCAGCTACGGCAAGGGCGTTGTGTCCGTCACCGCGCCGGGTGGCGACCGCCGCTTCCAGTTCCCGAACACCCCGGACAAGGACGGCCGCATCCGGTCGACCATCCCCGGTGGCAAGTACGGCTACATGCAGGGCACCTCGATGGCCACCCCGCACGTCGCCGGCGTGGCCGCGCTGCTCGCCAGCACCTTCCCGTGGGCCAGCCCGGACGAGCTGACCGAGCTGCTGACCACCCACGCCGAGTCCGTCCCGTGCCCGAAGGGCGAGTTCAACCCGGGCGGTGCCGGCACCTGGAAGGCCACCTGCGAGGGCGGCGCGGACGACAACGGCTTCTACGGCGCGGGCCTGGTCAACGCCGAGAAGGCGGTCCAGTGGTGGCGCTGACGCGCTGACCGCGGACAGCACTGAACAGTAGAGCCGGGGAGCGGGACCACTGGGTCCCGCTCCCCGGCCGCGTTCGCGCACCGGCCGGTCGCGGGTGATCGCCCTTCGGTCGCTGTTCGGTCGCATTCGAGCACCAGGGCACCGCGGCACCGCGGCGCCGGAGTGCCGGAGTGCCGGAGCACCGGCCGCGGTCGCCCCGCGCCCGACCCGACGAAGAACTACCGCTCCTCGTCGAAGTGGTGCTCCCAGACCGTCTCCACCGACGGCTTGCCGTGCAGGTCCGGCACCTCCTGGAGCCAGGCCGGCCGCCCCGCCCTGGTCCGGGCCGCCCGCCGCCGCTCCGCCTCGCGCAGCTGCTCGGGCGTGGCGAAGCCCTCCGGCAGCCACTCCTCGGAGAGCACCACCCGGGCGGCCAGGTGCGTGACGTAGGCGTGCCGCACGGCGTCCACCGAGTCGAAGCCGGGCTCGCCGGCCAGCCACTCGTCCGGGACCAGCGCCACGACCTCCTCCAGCAGCGGCACGGTGACCAGCGGCCCGAGCTCCTCGTCGGCCAGCCGGACGTCCGGGGCCGAGCCGCCGAGCGCGTGGGCGCTGAGGTCGTACCGCTTGCCGACCGCCGCCCCGGCCCCCGCCCAGCGGTGGTGGAAGATCAGCGCGGCGCCGTTGTCGATCAGCCAGAGCCGCCCGTGCCAGACCACCAGGTTGGGGTTGTGCACGGTGCGGTCGACGTTGCCGGTCAGGGCGTCCAGCCAGACCACCCGGCCCGCCTCGGCGGAGTCCACCGCGATCATCCCCGGCGTGAAGTCCCGCGCGCCGGGCAGCAGGTCCATCCCGAGGTTGAGGCCGGCGCTGGCCTTGAGCATGTCCTGGATCTCGGTGTCCGGCTCCTGGGCGGCGACGGCCGGGTCGAAGTCCACCAGCCGCAGCTCCGGCACCCGCAGGCCCAGCCGCCGGGCCAGCTCGCCCACGATCACTTCGGCGATCAGCGCCTTGCGGCCCTGCGCGGCCCCGGTGAACTTGACCACGTACGTTCCCAGGTCGTCGGTCTCCACCACGCCGGGGACGGAGCCGCCGGCCCGCAGCGGATCGACGTAGCGCACGGCAGTCACCAGATCGAGCACACCGGCCACCCTATCCCGCCGCGTCGCGGGCGTGAGCCTGTGATTGGCTTGCCGGACAGAGCGGTTCCCACCGGATGAGGAGAGCAAGGTCATGGGACAGGTGCAGGCCACCACGGAGCGGGTCTACGACGCGGCCCCCGAGCGGGTGTACGAGGCGCTGGCCGACTACCAGGTGACCCGCCCGAAGCTGCTGCCCGCGCAGTACAGCGAGTACGAGGTGCGGGTCGGCGGCACCGGTGCCGGCACCCAGGTGCACTGGCGGCTCCAGGCCACCGAGAAGCGGGTGCGCGACTGCCTCTTCACCGTCTCCGCGCCCGAGCCCGACCAGCTGGTGGAGAAGGACGCCAACTCCAGCATGGTGATCACCTGGACGGTCTCGGCCGTCGGCGAGGGCCGCTCCAAGGTCACCGTGATCGCCACCTGGCAGGGCGCGACCGGCATCGGCGGCTTCTTCGAGCGCACCTTCGCCCCGAAGGGCCTCAACCGGATCCACGACCAGGTGCTGGCCAACCTGGCCGCCGAGGTCCGCTGAGCCTGAGCCCGCTCAGGGACCACCGGGACCTCCCGAGAACCGCTGCGGCCGCCGAGGGCCGCCGCGGCCGTCCGGCCCCCGCCGGAATCGCCAACCGCGCGATTCGCGCGCGTGGATCCATCGAAGCGCTCGAATCGCCTGCCGATTCGAGCGCTTCGGTCTCCCGTACGAGCCGAAAGCCGTACGGGTGGCCGAACCGCCACCTGCGGGTGACGAGAGCCGCCCGGAACCGGCGAGCCACCCTAGGCTCGCCGCCGTGCATATGACGATCCTTCACATTTCACAGCCGGTGGACGGCGGGGTCGCCCGCGTCGTCGCCGATCTGGTCAGGGGCCAGCGGGAGGCCGGCCACCGGGTCATGGTCGCCTGCCCGCGCGGCGGGCGGCTGGCCGGGGAGGCCGCCGCGGTGGGCGCGCTGGTCCAGGACTGGCCCGCGCGGCGCTCGCCCGGCCCGGGCACCCCCGCCGAGGCCTGGCGGCTGCGCCGGATCGTCCGGGCGGCGGCGCCCGACGTGGTCCACCTGCACAGCGCCAAGGCCGGGCTGGCGGGCCGGCTCGCGGTGCGCGGCGCGGTGCCGACCGTCTTCCAGCCGCACGCCTGGTCGTTCGCCGCCGTCGACGGTGCGCTGGGCGCCGCCACCCTGCGCTGGGAGCGGTTCGCGACCCGCTGGGCGCACCGGGTGCTGTGCGTCAGCGTCCAGGAGCGGGCCGACGGCGTGGCGGCGGGGGTGCACGCCGACTGGGCGGTGGTGCCCAACGGCGTGGACGTGCGCCACTACGCGCCCGCCGACCGCCGCGCCGCCCGGATCGCGCTCGGTCTGGACCTGGACGCCCCGCTCGCGGTGTGCGTCGGGCGGCTGTGCCGGCAGAAGGGCCAGGACGTGCTGCTGGCCGCCTGGCCGGAGGTGCTGCGCCGGGTGCCGCGGGCCCGGCTGGCGCTGGTCGGCGGCGGGCCGGAGGAGCAGCGGGTGGCGGAGCTGGTCCGGCAGACCGCCGAGCCCGCCCGGATCCGGCTGGTCGGGGACGTGCCGGATCCGCGCCCGTGGCTGGCGGCGGCCGATCTGGTGGTGCTGCCCTCGCGCTGGGAGGGGATGGCGCTGGCCCCGCTGGAGGCGATGGCGGCCGCCCGTCCGGTGCTGCTGACCGATGTGCCCGGTGCCCGGGAGTGCCTGCCGCCGTCCGAGCTCGCGCGGGCGGTGGTCCCGCCCGAGGACGCGCGGGCCCTCGCCGCCCGAATGGGGGACGCGCTGTCCGATTCGATCGAATGCGAGCGCCGCGGTGCCCGGTTGCGCGACCACGTGATCGGTCGGCACGACGTGCGCACCGTGGTCGAACAGGTGGACGTTCTCTACCGTCACCTGCTGGGTGCGGGCCCGGCGTCGGGGCGCCGCCGGGCCCGTGTCCCAGAGCGGATCTGATCGTTTCACATGCCGTGAATGCCCGCCGTTTCCGGTGTTGTCGTATTCGCACCCTCAACTGGATGCGGAGGCGAGGCATTAAATCCGAAATACCTATTAATGGGCGGCTGGAATGAATCGGCAAGTCAACTTCCGCTCCGTACGGCCCGGTTCTGTATTGTCGGATTTTGCCTGCTTCGTTCTGATTTCATGCCGGGAATTCACGGCTGAGCTCCGTGCGACCGACTCCTTCGTGACCGGTTCCTTCGCAATCGGCCCCGCCACCGGACATCCGGAAGCCGCCAGCGGCAGCAGGCGCTGTCAGGACCGCGCCCACCGGGCCGGGACGGCAGCCCCGCGCCAGCCGGTGCCGGGGCACCGTCACCCCGGGCACACAGCAGGGGAGATCGTGCGCTGATGACCATTGACCACGACAGTGTGCCGCGCTCGGGAGGGCCCCTCTCCGGTCCCCGCCGGCCCGGTACCGGGCTGCTCGACCGGCCGGCGGGAGCGGCGCGCCCTGGGGTGGTCACGTCGCCGCGCCGGCCCCGCGGGGCGGTCCGCTCCCGGCTGGCCCTGTCGCTCGCCCTGGTCCAGGCCGACATCATCGCGCTGTGCTCCGCCGGCGGCATCGCCAACCACGCCGTCGACCCCGCCGCCCCGCTCGACCCCCTGCTCGGCGTCCCCGCCGTCCTGCCCCTGCTGCTCCTGCTCAACCTGGCCGGCGGCCTCTACCGCTCCCGGCTCACCCTCTCCGTCCTGGACGAACTGCCCGCCCTCACCGCCCGGGCCGTGGTCGCCACCGCCTTCGCCGTCACCCTGTCCGGCTGCCTCGACGGCCGCTGGCCCGACTGCGGCCCGGCCAGCCCCGCCCGGCTCACCGTCCTGCTCGGCGCCCAGCTGCTGATCGCCGCCGTCGGCCGCGCCGTCCTCTACCACCTGGTCCGGCGGATCCGCCGCAGCCGCCCCAGCCCCGTCCTGGTGCTCGGCGCCGGCCGGCTCGGCCGCCGGGTCGCCACCGCCCTGCGCGAGCACGGCGAGTACGGGATGCGCCCGGTCGGCTTCCTCGACGCCGACCCGCCGCTGCTGCCCGGCGGCACCGACCTGCCCGTCCTCGGCGGCCGCGAGGCACTGGAACGCGAAGTGCGCCGGCACGGTGTCCAGCAGGTGGTCGCCACCGCCGGCGCCGCCGACGAGGCCGAGACCGCCGCGACCCTGCGCGACGCCGCCCGGCTCGGCTGCCAGGTCTGGCTGGTGCCCGCGCTGCGCGAGTACGGCTCGCTGCCCGCCACCCCGGTCCCCGGCGGCGACCACCTGTGGGGCTTCCCCTGTCTGCGGGTCGGCCGCCCCGCGCGGCGCCGCCCCGGCTGGGCCGTCAAGCGCGCCCTGGACGTCACCGCCGCCACCGTCGGCCTGCTGCTGCTCGCCCCCGTCCTGGTGCTCTGCGCGCTCGCCGTCCGCTTCGACACCGGCCCCGGCGTGCTCTTCCGCCAGCAGCGCACCGGCCTGGACGGCAGGGTCTTCACCGTCCTCAAGTTCCGCACCCTGCGCCCGAGCAACGAGCACGAGTCGGCCACCCGCTGGAACATCTCCCAGGACCACCGGATGGGCACCGTCGGCCGGCTGCTGCGCAAGAGCTCGCTGGACGAGCTGCCCCAGCTGTGGAACGTCCTGCGCGGCGACATGAGCCTGGTCGGCCCGCGTCCCGAACGGCCGTACTTCGTCATGAGGTTCGGCCAGGCCTACCCCGAGTACGCCGACCGCCACCGGGTCCCGGTCGGCCTCACCGGCCTGGCCCAGGTCAACGGTCTGCGCGGGGACACCTCCATCGAGGACCGGGCCCGCTTCGACAACCGCTACATCGAGAGCTGGAGCCTCTGGCAGGACGTCAAGATCCTGTGCCGCACGGCGGCCCTGATGCTCCACCCGGACGGGAGCTGACCCCGCGTGGCCCTGACCCTCCCCGCCCTCCACCGCCCGGTCTTACGCGGGGCCCTGCCCGCGCTCGCGCAGCGCACCAGCCCGCTGGCCGCCGCCACCGTCCTGCTGGTCTGCGTGCCCACCGGCCAGAAGGACGTCGCCGCCGCCGTCCACATCACCGCCGCCGACCTCGCCTCGCTGGCCCTGGTCGCCCTCACCGCGCTCGACCTGCTGCGCGGACGCCTGCCCGCGATCAGCCGCACCGCCTGCGCCCTGTTCGGCGCGGTCGTGGTCGCCGCCGCCGTCGCCACCGTCGGCTCGATCGACCCCGCCGCGAGCGCCACCGGCTTCGTCCGCCTCACCCAGGTGTTCGTCCTGGTCCCCGCCGCCGTCCTCTGCTCCCTGCGCGACCGCACCGACCAGCGCCTGGTCCTCGGCTCCTTCGTGCTCGCCGCACTGATCCAGGGCGTGGTCGGCGCCAAGCAGTACCTCACCCACACCGGCGCCTCCTACACCGGCCAGCCGATCCGGGCCGTCGGCACCTTCGGCGCCCTCGACATCATGGCGATGTCCAGCGTGGTCAGCTACGGGCTGCTCGCCGCCCTCGCGCTCGGCCTCGCCGAGCGCGGCCCCGACGGCAACGCCCGGCTGCGCCGCGCCATGTTCGCCGCCGCCGCCTTCCTCGCCTTCCCGCTGGCCGTCTCCTTCAGCCGCGGCAGCTGGATCGCCACCGGCCTCGCCGCCACCGTGCTGCTGCTGCGCGTCGACGCCCGGCTGCTGGTGCGCGGCGCGGTCCTCGGCCTGGCCGCCGCGGTCGTCCTGGTCGGCGGCCTCGGCCTCGGCGGCTCCGGCGTCACCAAGCGGCTCAGCTCGATCGGCTCCGTCTCCGCCGCCCCCGACCAGTCCGTCTCCGACCGGTACGACCTGTGGTCCACCGCCGGACGGATCTGGCAGGACCACCCCGTGCACGGCGCCGGACCCAAGGCCTTCCAGCAACTGCGCGACAGCCACGCCCCGCTGCGGCTGTCCTCCGGCAGCGACGCCGCCGACGCCACCATCGGCTTCCAGCGCGAACCGCTGCTCTCCCCGCACAACATGTACCTCCTGGTGCTGAGCGAGCAGGGCCTGATCGGCATCACCGCCTACGCCGCGCTCTTCCTCGCCCTGCTGACCGGCTGCCTGCGCCACCGCCACCGCCACGGCCCCGGGCTCGCCGCACTCGCCCTGCTCACCTGGGTGCTGGTCGACTTCCTGTACGCGGACATCGGCGGCGCCACCACCGTACTGACCTCCGTCGTCCTCGGCCTCGCCGCCCGCGCGGCCGCCCACCGACCCGAGCGTCCCGCCACCGGCCCGGTGGCCACCGGAGCGGCCCGGTGACCACCGACCCGCCCGCCGTCGTCGTCCCCTCCCTCCCGGCCCCCCGCGGCGCCACCGGCGAGGACCCGCCCGCCGAGCCCCACCCGGCCCCCCGGCGCGGCTTCCTCGCCAAGGCCTTCGGCATCACCGCCGTCCTCAGCGCCGCCGGCTCCGGCCTCGGCCTGCTGCGCGACCTCCTGCTGGCCCGCTACTTCGGCGCCAACCAGGGCACCGACGCCTTCCTGGTCGCCTGGACCGTCCCCGAGACCGCCGCACCGCTGCTGATCGAGGACGCCATGTCCTTCCTCATGGTGCCCGCCTTCGCCCTCGCCCTGGTGCTGCGCGAGGAGGACCCGGACGCCCCCGACCCGGTCCGCCAGCTGGTCCGCGCCACCCTGCCCTGGCTGCTGATCGCGCTCGGCGGCCTCGCCCTGGCCGTCGTCCTGGGCGCCCCGGAACTGGTCGACCTGCTCGCCCCCGGCCTCACCGACCCCGCCCTGGCCGTCACCTGCACCCGGATCACCGCGATCACCGTGCTGCCCTTCGGCGTGGCCGGCTACCTGGCCGCCGCGCTGCGCGCCCACCACCGCTTCCCCGCCCCGGCCGGCATCTACGTCGCCTACAACCTCGGCATCCTCGCCGTCCTGCTCTGCCTCCACGCCTACCTCGGGGTGCGCTCCGCCGCCCTCGGCGTCGCGGCCGGCAGCCTGCTGATGGCCGGTCTGCTGGTCGGCCCCTTCCTGCGCCGGCTGCGCCAGGGCCCGCCCGACACCGGCCGCGGCCGCCGCTCGCGCCGGGCCCTGGTGCTGATGCCGCTGGCCCTGCTGCCGGTGGCCGCCTTCACCCTCACCCGCCAGTCGCAGGTCTTCGTCGAGCGCTACCTCGGCTCGGCGCTGCCGCCCGGCACCATCTCGCACCTCAACTACGCGGCCAAGGTCTCCCAGCTCGCCATGACGGCGGGTCTCCTGATCTGCACCGTCACCTTCCCGCTGGTCGCCCGGGCGCTCGCCGCCGGGGACCTCACCGCCGCCCGCGACCGGGTGGAGAAGGACCTCGGCCAGGCGACGGCCGTCGTCCTGCTCGGCACCGCCTTCCTGATGGCGTGCGCCCCCTCGGTGGTCTCGCTGCTGTTCGAACGCGGCGCCTTCGGCCCGCACGACACCGCCGCCACCGCCGACGTCATCCGGGTGTACAGCTTCGGCCTGCCCGCCCAGGCACTGACCGGCGTGATGATCCGCCCCTACTTCTCGCTGCGCCCGGTGGTCCGCCGGGCCGACGACCCGGGCAGCGAGGACGGCCGCCGCCGGCTGCTGGACTGGTACCCGGCCGCCGCGATGGTGCTCGGCCTCGGCGTCACCGTCGCCACCGGCCTGCTCGCCACGCCCCGCTACGGCGCCCTGGGGCTGGCCGCCGGCAACGCGGCCGGCATCACCGCCGCCGCCGCCCTGCTGCTGCACGGCCTGGTGCTGCGGGGCATCCCGCTGCGGCTGCGCCGGGTGCTCGGCGGCCACGGCCGGCTGGTGGCCGCCGCCGCCGGGGCCGCCGTGCTCGGCGCCGCCGTCGCCGGACCGACCGCCGACCCCCTGCTCTCGACCCTCCTCGGGGGCCTCACCGTCGTGCTGGCCTTCGCGGCCCTCGGCACCGGGCTCGGCGCCCGCGAGGTGCGCGGCCCGGTCCTCGCCGTCGCCCGGGCGCTGGGGCCCGTCCGGAACCCGCCAACCGCCGCCGAAGAAGGGAAGCGTCCCGATGGACAATGAACGGGGCACCGTCCGTTCGGCCCGGGCGAGCGTCAGCAGCGCACCGCCGCACCGGGCACGACTGCCCAGGAGCCGCCACCCGGTCGGTGAACCGCCGATCCCCGGCTCCGCCTCGCCGTGGATCCTGATGTACCACTCGGTGGCGGTCGAGACGGAGGACCCCTACCGGCTCACCGTCAGCCCCGAGCGGTTCGCCGAACAGATCGCCTGGCTGCACCGGCGCGGCCGGCGCGGCGTCTCCGTCCGCGAGCTGATGCGGGCCCGCGCCCTCGGCCGGGACGACAGGCTGGTCGGCCTCACCTTCGACGACGGCTACGCCGACTTCGCCCGGTACGCGGTGCCGATCCTCCGGGCGTACGGCTTCACCGCCACCGCGTACGTGGTCGCCGACCTGCTCGGCCGGGACAACGACTGGGACACCGAGGGCCCGCGCAAGAAGCTGCTCACCGTCCAGGAGGTCACCGAACTCGCCGCCGCGGGCTGGGAGATCGGCTCGCACGGCCTCGGCCACCGGGCGCTGCCCGGCCTGCCCGCCGAGGCCCTCGCCGTCCAGGCCCGGGAGAGCCGGCGCCTGCTGGAGGAGGCCGTCGGCGGCCCGGTCACCGGGTTCTGCTACCCGTACGGCGCCGTCGACCTGCCCGCCGCCCTGGCGGTGCGCGACGCCGGGTACGACCACGCCTGCGCCATCGCGCACTCCCCGCTCACCGGCCGCTTCGCCCTGCCCCGCTGCTACGTCGGCGACCGCGACGGCGCCTGGCGGCTGCGGGCCAAGCAGGGCCGGCACCGGCTGCGCGACGCCGTCACCGAGCTGCGCCACGCCCGCCGGGAGCCGCGGCCATGAGGGTGCTGCACATCGTCACCGGACTGGCCGCCGGCGGCGCCGAGCGCCAGCTCCACCTGCTGCTGCGACACCTGCCGGCGCACCAGCAGTGCGAGGTGCTCGCCCTGACCAACCCGGGCGCGGTCGCCGCCGCGCTGCGCTCCGACGGCGTCACCGTCCACCACCTCGACATGCGCGGCAACCGGGACCTCGGCGCGCTGCCCCGGCTGGTCCGGCTGGTCCGGGCCGGCCGCTACGACCTGGTGCACACCCACCTCTACCGGGCGCAGCTGTACGGTCGGCTGGCCGCCCGGCTGGCCGGGGTGCGCGCGGTGGTCTCCACCGAGCACTCGCTGCACGCCGGGGTGATCGAGGGCCGCCCCGTCACCCGGGGCGTCAAGGGCCTCTACCTGGCGGCCGAACGGCTCGGCAGCACCACTGTCGCGGTCTCCCGGCAGGTCGCCCAGACACTGCGTTCCTGGGGCGTCCCGCCCGCCCGGATCGAGCTGATCCCGAACGGCATCGACACCTCCCGCTACCGCCTCCCGCCCGCCGAACGGGCCGCCGCCCGCGGTCGGGTGCGGGCAGAAATCGGCCTGCCGCAGGGGAGTTGGGCGGTCGGCGGGGTGGGCCGGCTGGTGCCCGGCAAGCGCTTCGAGGTGCTGGTCGAGGCGCTCCCCGGGCTCGACCCGGCCACCCGGCTGGTGCTGGTCGGCGAGGGCCCGGAACGCGCCGCGCTGGAGCGCCGGGCCGAGGAACTCGGCGTGCGGGAGCGACTGGTGCTCACCGGCGAGCGCGACGACGTGCCCGAACTGCTGGCCGCCCTGGACGTGCTGGCCGCCCCCTCCACCGCGGAGACCTTCGGCCTCGGCGTCCTGGAAGGCCTCGCGGCCGGACTGCCGGTGCGCCACAGCGCCTGTCCGGCGCTCGACGAACTGCCGCCCAGCGCCGCCCCGCAGGCCCGCCGCATCCCCTCCGAGCCGGCCGCCTACACCGCCGCGCTGCGCGACCTGCGGCCGCTCAGCGGGCACATCGCCGACCCGCTGCCGCACCCCCCGGCCGTCGGCCACTACGACATCGCCCGGGTCGCCGCCGACCTGGGCGCCCTCTACGACCGGCTGGCCCGCGTCTGACCGCCCGCCACCGCCGGAACCGCCGTACCAGACCCAAGGAGCAAGACCCATGACCACACCGCGCCGAAGCGCCCGTCGCCTGGTCCGCCGCTGGTGGCCGGTGGTGCTGGCGGTACCGCTGGGCGCCGCGGCCGGCGCCGGGTACGCCGTCGTCTCGCCGCCGTCGTACGCCGCCAACGCCTACGTCCTCGTGGTCGCGCAGAACCCCGGGGAAGCCGCGATCGCGACCAACTTCGCCCAGGCGTACGGCCGGCTGGCCGGTCAGCCGCAGGTGCTCGCGGTCGCGGCCGCGGAGACCGGCCACACCCGGTCCGAGCTGGAGTCCCTGGTGCACGGGACGACCTCGCCGGACGCCCCGATGATCGAGCTCACCGGCACTGGTCGGCGCCCCCAGGAGGCCGCCCGGACCGCCGACGCGGTGGCCCGCTCGCTGGTCGCCTTCGCCAACACCAGCAGCAAGGACACCAACGTCCGGCTGGTGACGCTGTCCCCGGCCGCCGCGCCGGACAGGCCGACCACGCCCTCCGGGAAGCTGGACGTCGCGGTCGGCGGCGCGGCCGGGCTGCTGCTGGGCGCCCTCGTGATGATGAACCGCCGCCGGGGCGGCGCGGGGACGCCGGAGGCCGCCGGGAGTCCCGAGATGCCGCGGGTGCTGCGGGCCGCGCGGGCATCGCAGGCGGCGCAGGCCGCACAGGCCGCGCAGGCGGCGCAGCCCGCGCAGGAATCGGAGGCCCCCGCCGCCTCCGCGCCGGTGGCGGTCCCGACGACGCCGCGCCCGCGCCGAGAGGAGCCGGTCAAGGCCAGGACCGAGTCCGGTGGCGACTCCGCGCCCGGTGCCGAGGCCGGTGCCGAGGCCGAAGGGGCGAAGGCCGGGAACGTGAAGGCCGAGAGCGTGACGGTCGGGAACCTGAAGGCCGAGAGCGTGAAGAAGGGGAGTGCGAAGGCCGAGAAGAAGACCGTCGGGAAGCCCGGCAGGAAGCCCGGCGCCGGGGCCGCGGCGGCGGAGCAGCCCCCGGCCGAGGACCGGACCCCCGCGGTGGAGGAACAGCCCTCCGCCGTCGAGGAGCAGGCCCCCGCCGTCGAGGACCGGCCCGCCACCCAGGCCAAGGCGCCCGCCGGGAGCGCGCGATGAGCACCGAGACCCGCAGAAGCAGCCTGCCCGCCCAGGCGACGGCGCCGGCCTGGACCACCGAGCTCCACGGCGAGGACGACGCCCTGGACGTCCTCGCCGAGGAGTGGGACGACCTGGCCGGCCGCTGCCGGACCGCCACCTTCTTCCAGGCCGCCGACTGGCAGCGCTCCTGGTGGCGCCACTACGGCCGCCCGGGCAGCCTGCTCGTGGTGCTGGTCCGCCGGGACGGCCGGCTGGTCGGCGCGGGCGCCTTCGTGCGCCGCGGCGGACCGTTCGGCGGCCTGACCGGCCTCGGCGGCGGACTGGTCGACTACACCGACGTCCTGCTCGACGACGAGTGCGCCGACCGGGCCGCCGCCGAGTTCGCCGCCGCGCTCCCGCTCACCCGCCCCTGGCACTGGCTGGAACTGCGCGAGGTGCACCCCGAGGCGGCGGTGCAGCGGGTGTACGCGCACTGGAGCGGCAGCCGCCGCCGCTACCGGGACTCGCTCTGCCAGTACCTGCCGGCCGTCCCGATGGACCGGCTGCTCAAGCGGGCGCCCGGCAAGACCGCCCAGCGCAGCCGGGTGAAGCTCCGCAAGATCGCCGAGGCCGGGGTGACGGTCCGCTCCACCCCGGCGGCCGAGGTCCCGCAGGCGCTGGACGGGCTGCTGCGGCTGCACTTCCTGCAGTGGCAGGCGCGCGGCGTCACGCCCGAGCACCGCACCGAGCGGTTCGCGAGCCACCTGACCGAGTCCACCACCGGACTGGTCGGCTCCGGCAGGGCCACCGTCCACCAGTTCCACCTGGACGGCCAGCTGGTCGCGGTGAACCTGCTGCTGCTCTGCCCGTCCTTCGGCGGCCTGTACATGTACGGGGCGCACCCGGTGCTGCGCGAGCGGCTGGACATCGCCGGGCTGCTGTTCAGCGCGGCGTTGGACGAGACGGTCGGCGCGGGCGTCCCGGTGCTCGGCCTGCTGCGCGGCCAGGAGCCGTACAAGCAGCGCTGGCGGCCGGACCAGCTGTCCAACCACCGGCTGCTGCTCGGTCCGGCGGGGGCGGCGCCGGCGGCGGCCGTCCGCGCCGGGGCGGTGCGGGCCCGGCAGGCGGCGGCGCACCAGCTGCGCACCCGCTTCCCCCGGCTCAAGGAAGCGCTGCTGGCCCGCCGCCGCAGCTGAGCGCTCAGTGCCGGGCGTGCGGCGCGCCCGTCGGCCGGCCCGTCGACTTGCCCTTCGCCGGACGGGCCGACGGGCTCGCCGCCCTGCTCGGCGCGGTGCTGCCCCCGGGCACGGCGGGCGCGGCCGGCACGGCGGGCGGGCCCGGCGCCGCGGGCACGTCCGTCGCCGGGGTGGCCGTCGGCGCCGGTGCCTCCGTCGGCGCCCCCTTCGAACCGGACATCAGCTGCTTGAACATCGCCGCCGAGCGCGGATTGCGCTCGCACTGGAAGAAGCCGTGCGGACAGTAGTCGGTGACGGTCTGGTAGGCGGTGTCGTGGGTGCGGATCCAGTCGACCATCCGCTGCACGAACTCGGGGTTGTCGCCGTTGCGGAACAGCCCCCACTCCGGGTACGAGACCGGCTTGCCGCGCTTGGCGGCGAACTCCACCTGGTCCTGGAGGCCGTACGGCTCGCGCACGTAGTCGTCGAAGGTGCCGCCCGCCGGCTGGTCGTAGTTGTCCATGCCGATGATGTCGACCACGTCGTCACCGGGGTAGCACTTGGTCCACGGGACGGCGTCCAGGCCCCGGCTGGGGGCGAAGTCGAAGCGGAACCGCTGCCCGGGCACCGAGCGCATCACCCCGACGATCCGCCGCCAGTACGTCTTCCACGCGGCCGGGTCGGGCTTGCAGCGGTGGGTGTAGGTGGTGCCGTTCATCTCCCAGCCGAGCGTGAGCACGGTGTCCGCGCCGCCCAGCGCGACCAGCCGGCGCGCGAGCTTGAGGAAGTGCCCGTCGAAGTCCCCGCGCGCCCCCTGGGCCAGCAGGTCGGCGACCTCGCCGTCCGGCACCTTCGCCTCGCTGGGCACCAGCATGGGCACCCCGAGCACCAGCAGCCGGGACGGATCGGCCTGCCGCCACTGCGACCACAGGCCGAGCACCATCGGCTCGCCCTCGATGTCGCTCCAGCCGTTGCCCGCCAGATAGGTGTGGCCGACCTGCATGTTCGCGTCGCCCAGCCACTGCGCGTACCGGCCGATCTGCGGGATGTAGTCGTCCCAGGAACCGACGAAGGCACCGAACGGCGGCTCGTGGTTCGGCCGCTGGACCGGGGGGCGGGGGGCCGCGCCGCGGGGCTCGATGGCGTCGGAGGAGAGGGTGTGCCGTTCGGTCTGGCTGAACGGCGTCCCGGCCGGGACGCTGGCCGTGGCCATCAGCAGCAGGGTGGCGGCGGCCAGCGTCAGGCGGCCGATTCGCATGGTGCTCTCCTCCGGACGTCGCGTGGGCGGGGCGCACGGTCTCGGCGTGGACGGACCGTGGCGCCCCGCTCGCCGACAGTAGGCCCGAAGGGGGACGAAAAAGCCGAATGTCACCCTAAAGTGGGCGCCGATCGAACGCCGTCTGCCGCAAAGGCCGGCGACCCGCGGTCATGTATCAGCTTGGTAACGGTCCTGTCGGGCCCCCGTGGCCCGCTCCGCAACGCCCGGCGCGGCGGCCGGAACGCCGACGGCGCAGGTGGGCGGGTGGACGTGCGGGAAGGGCGCGCGGGGCTCGGCGGACGCCCGGCGGGACACGGCGACGGCGGAACCGGGCTGACTCGCGTGCCCGGTGAAAGGTACGCTCCGGCCGTGTCCTGGAAGCCGCTGCGTGTACTGACCCCCCGCTCGATCCTGCCTGCCTCGGCGGTGATGCTGGTCCTTGCGGCCGGAGCGGCGGCGCACGCGAACAAGCCGGTGCCGTTCGGCGACCGGGTCGCGGGACCGGGCGACGCCGGGGCGACACCGGTGAACTCCGAGTCGCTCAGCTCGGCCGACCTCGACCTGCGGGTCGGCCCCGGCCTGGAGGCCTTCCACAAGCGGACCGGCGAGCAGGCCTGGTCCTACCGCCGCGAGGGCGCCGAGGCGCTCTACCTCGCGATGGCCGGCGACAACGCGATCGTGGTCTGGGACGACGGCATGGTCACCTCGGTGCGCCCCGGCGACCACGAGGTGCGCTGGCACCGCGCGGTGCCGGGCCTGGCCGACTGGCTGCACGGCGACGGCGAGCCCGGCGCCGACAAGCGGACCGACGCCCAGCGCAAGGCGCTCGCCAAGCAGCGGGCCGCGGCCGCGCTGCACACCGTCCAGCGGGACGGCTCACCCTGGCTGGCCCTGGTCACCCCGAACCTGACCATGGGCCTGCGCGACGCCGACGGCGACCTGCGCTACAACGACAAGCCCTCCGGCAGCTGCGTCTACGACCCGCTGCGCGCCGTCCACACCGACTACGCCGTGCTCATCCCGCGCACCTGCGGCAACAGCAGCGGGCAGGCCGTCTCCGGCGGCATCACCGGCTACCGGCTGGACAGCAACGGCTGGGCGATGAACACCGGTCCGACCGCCACGGTCAAGGTGCTGGACCGCAGCCGGGTGGAGATCACGGACGGCCCGATCGTCCCGCCCAAGGTGTTCGACACCAAGGCGGCCGCGCCCGAGACGGCCTGCGGCAGCGTGGACGCGCCGTTCGCGGCGGTCCGCCCGCAGGGCGGCTGCGCGGCGGACCCGTCGGTGAACCCGGCCGTGGGCGACCCGGCGGCGAACCCGGCCGTGGGCGACCCGGCGGCCACCGGTACCGCGCCGGACGCCCCGGTGGGTACCGGCACCGTGCCGGACGCCCAGGCAGCCACCGGAGCGCCCGCGGGGGACCGGTCGGGCGCGCAGCCGCAGTAGCGGGGACGACCCGCGGACGACGGCCTTCGGCCCCGGAACCGGCGGGCGGCAGGCCGCCGGATACCCCGGGCCGGTACGCCTCCGAGGGTGACACGGGGCCCGGTAGACTTGCCGCCATGGCTATTTTCTCCGGGCAATAGCGGGCGGCGGCGCCAGGAGGGCCGCGCCGACCGCCGATGAAGTCCCCCTCACGCCAACCCGGCCCCGGGTCAGTCCTGCCCGGCCGCCCGCCCACGTCCCAGGAGCAGCTCCCAGCCATGATTTCCGCCAACGCCCTCGAACTGCGTGCCGGTGCCCGGATCCTGATCGAGTCCGCGAACTTCAAGGTCGCCGCCGGCGACCGGATCGGTCTGGTCGGCCGCAACGGCGCCGGCAAGACCACGCTCACCAAGGTGCTGGCGGGCGAGGGCCTGCCCGCCGCCGGTACCGTCACCCGTTCGGGCGAGGTCGGCTACCTCCCGCAGGACCCGCGCACCGGTGACCTGGAGGTCCTCGCCAAGGACCGCATCCTCTCCGCCCGCGGCCTCGACACCGTGCTGAAGAAGATGCGCGAGAACGAGGAGCGGATGGCCAACGGCAAGGGCGCCACCCGGGACAACGCGATGAAGAAGTACGCCCGGCTGGAGACCGAGTTCCTCACCAAGGGCGGGTACGCCGCCGAGGCCGAGGCCGCCACCATCGCCGCCGCGCTGGGCCTGCCGGACCGCATCCTCGGCCAGCCGCTGCACACCCTCTCCGGCGGTCAGCGCCGCCGGGTCGAGCTGGCCCGGATCCTCTTCTCGGACTCCGACGTGCTGCTCCTCGACGAGCCCACCAACCACCTGGACGCGGACTCGATCGTCTGGCTGCGGGACTTCCTGAAGACCTACAAGGGCGGCTTCATCGTCATCTCGCACGACGTCGACCTGGTCGAGACGGTCGTCAACAAGGTCTTCTACCTGGACGCCAACCGCTCCTGCATCGACGTCTACAACATGGGCTGGAAGCAGTACCAGCAGCAGCGCGAGGACGACGAGAAGCGCCGCAAGCGCGAGCGGGCCAACGCCGAGAAGAAGGCCGCGACCCTCAACGCCCAGGCCGACAAGATGCGGGCCAAGGCGACCAAGACGGTGGCCGCGCAGAACATGGCCCGCCGCGCCGACAAGCTGCTCTCCGGCCTGGAGCAGGTCCGGGTGAACGACAAGGTCGCCAAGCTGCGCTTCCCGGAGCCGGCCCCCTGCGGCAAGACCCCGCTGACCGCCAGCGGCCTGTCCAAGTCCTACGGCTCGCTGGAGATCTTCACCGACGTCGACCTGGCGATCGACCGCGGTTCCCGGGTCGTCGTGCTGGGCTTCAACGGCGCCGGCAAGACCACCCTGCTGCGGATGCTGGCCGGGGTGGAGCAGCCGGACACCGGCGAGGTGATCCCGGGCCACGGCCTGAAGATCGGCTACTACGCCCAGGAGCACGAGACGCTCGACCCGGACCGCAGCGTGCTGGAGAACATGCGCTCGGCCGCGCCCGACACCGACCTGGTGCAGATCCGCAAGATCCTCGGTTCCTTCCTGTTCTCCGGCGACGACGTCGACAAGCCGGCCGGGGTGCTCTCCGGCGGTGAGAAGACCCGTCTGGCGCTGGCCACCCTGGTGGTCTCCTCCGCCAACGTGCTGCTGCTCGACGAGCCCACCAACAACCTCGACCCGGCCAGCCGCGAGGAGATCCTGGGCGCGCTCCGCGAGTTCTCCGGCGCGGTCGTGCTGGTCACCCACGACGAGGGCGCGGTCGAGGCGCTCGACCCGGAGCGGATCATCCTTCTGCCGGACGGCGTGGAGGACCTCTGGAACCCGTCCTACGCCGATCTGGTCTCCTTGGCCTGACCGGAAGTAGACGCGAGATCCGCTTTTCGGATGAGAATATCTAGTCCTTTCGGCGTGTCCGGGAATGAAGTAGACCCGGATTCCGTTTAAGGACTTTCCGTCGGCCCGCCACTCGATCGTGGTCGGGCCGACGTTGCTGATCAGCCCTTTCTCGGCGAACGGCCGGATCCGCCAGGGGGCGTGCACTCTGCGTGAGCGCCCTGATGCGCTCGGATCACCACCGAAGGACCACGCATTTCCGACATCGACCTTGTCGAATGGGTGGCCAGGACGCGGTGGATGGGTGATCATGGGAATCTGACCGAGCAACGCTACGAGGAGGCACGGGTGGCCGAGACTCTGAAAAAGGGCAGCCGGGTGACCGGTGCCGCGCGTGAGAAGCTCGCGGCCGATCTCAAGAAGAAGTACGACTCCGGGGCGAGCATTCGCGCTCTCGCGGAGGAGACCGGTCGTTCGTACGGCTTTGTGCACCGGATGCTGAGCGAGTCCGGAGTGATTCTCCGGGGCCGCGGCGGTGCCACGCGGGGCAAGAACAAGGCGACTGCCGGGGCCGGTTCCTGACGGTTCGTCAGCCAGTGGCTGGATGACGCGGCGGCAGGGTGCCGGCCGAGGAGACGACAGCTGACCGTCAGCTGGGCGTCCGCCCTCGAGCCGTGCGGGCCGGCCGCCGATCGTCATGTCCGGGGTGAGGTCCTTCCCCCATTCTTCAATACCGTTCATTTCCCTTTCGCTCTTCGCCTCGCCGCGCATTCGCGCCTCGCGGGGCGTCGTGGAGTGCCGCAGGCCCCGTCGATCTCTCCGGGTCGGGAGCCCTGCCCAGGCGCGTCGAGTTTTGTTACTCTCCGGTAGCCAAGTCCCTCGCCACCGGAGGTCCCCGCATGACCGCTCCCGCCATCGACCCGCAGGCCCCGAGCTGGGAGCGGGACGGCGTCCGCCTGGAGATCGAGGGCGAACTCGCCGTCGTCACCCTGTGCCGACCCAAGCGGCGCAACGCCCAGTCGCCCGCGCTCTGGCGCACCCTCACCGACGCCGGCCGCGAGCTGCCCGGCAGCGTCCGGGTGGTGCTGCTGCGCGCGGAGGGGGTCTCCTTCTCCGCCGGGCTGGACCGGGCCATGTTCACCCCCGAGGGCATCCCGGGCGAGCCCACCTTCCTCCAGCTGGCCGCCTCCACCGACCGGGAGCTGGACGACGCCATCGCCTCGTACCAGGAGGCCTTCACCTGGTGGCGCCGTCCGGACCTGATCTCCATCGCGGCGGTCCAGGGCCACGCCGTCGGCGCGGGCTTCCAGCTGGCCCTCGGCTGCGACCTGCGGGTGGTCGCCGAGGACGTCCAGTTCGCGATGAAGGAGACCTCGCTGGGCCTCGTTCCGGACCTGGCCGGCACCAAGCCGCTCACCGAGCTCGTCGGCTACGCGCGGGCACTGGAGATCTGCGCGACCGGCCGCTGGGTGGGTGCCGAGGAGGCCGCCGCGATCGGGCTGGCCAACCTCGCCGTGTCGGGCGAGGACCTGGAGGCGGCCGCCCGCGACCTCGCGGCGGCCCTGCTGGCCGCTCCGCGCGGGGCGGTGATCGAGACCAAGGCCCTGCTGCAGGGGGCCGCCGGGCGTTCCTTCGACGAGCAGCGTTCGGCCGAACGGGTGGCGCAGGCCCGCCGGCTGCGGGAGCTCGCCGGGATCGGCGACTGACCGCACGGCGACGACGCAGGGCCCGGCCCCGGGGGGGACTTCCCCGGGGCCGGGCCCTTTTCTCCTGTGCGGGGTCTTTCGCGCGGGTCACCCGGGTGGGTCTCCCGGTGGGCCTCCCGCGTGGGGGACGGAATCTCTCGCGCAGGGGCGGGCGTCGGGGTGGGCTGCCGACGCTCGGGGGGCGGGGATCGTGGCGAAATGCCAGAGTTGGGGAGGTTTGCGATATAGCTGGTGCCGTACGACGGGAGAAGCGCCCATGCCTGACACTCCGACGCCCGCGACCATGCACAAGCACACCGGTGGTGGCAGCGCCCCGCCCTCCGGTCCGCCGGGTGCCGGCGGCGGTGCCAAGCCGGTGGGGGAGCGCGGCCGTACCGCGCTGGCCGTCGGCGTGGTGGAGAAGATCGCCGGCGTGGCGGCCCGCGAGGTCGCCGGAATCCACGCGCTCGGGTCCGGCCTCGCCCGTACCTTCGGCGCGATGCGGGACCGGGTGCCCGGCGGCAAGCCCAGCGTCGGGCGGGGCATCAAGGCCGAGGTCGGCGAGAAGCAGACCGCGATCGACATCGCCCTGGTGGTCGAGTACGGCGTGGTCATTCCCGAACTCGCCCGCCAGGTGCGGGAGAACATCGTCAACGCGGTCGAACGGATGACCGGCCTGGAGGTCGTCGAGGTCAACATCGCGGTCAACGACGTCCACCTCCCGGACGAACCGGAGTTCGAGGAGGAAGAGGAACCGGTGGCGCCGTCCGGGCAGCGGCCGAAGCTCAAGTAGCGCGTTCGGCGGCAGGTCGGGGGCGTCAGGCCCGACGGAGTAGCGGGAAACGAGGGAGTAGCGGATGAACCTGGCCATCGTCGGCCTGGTGGTGGGCATGGCCCTCGGCTTCGCCGGGTACTTCGGCGGGTTCGCGGCCTTCCTGCTGGTGGCCGTGCTCGGGCTGGTCGGCTTCGTGATCGGACGCCTGCTGGAGGGCGACATCGAGCTGGGCGACCTCGGGGACCTGCTCCGCGGCCGCGACCGGCGCCGCTGATGACGGGCCCCGTGTCGGTTCCGGTCGTGGTCTCCCGTTCCGGGTCGGGTTCGGGGCCCGGTCACGGTTCGGGTTCGGGTTCTGTTTCGGGGTCGGGGTCGGGGTCGGCTTCGGGGGCCGGGTCCGTGCCGGGGCGTCGGGGGCGGCTTCGGATCGCCGACCGGGTGTACGCCGGGATCGCGGCTCGGGCCGCCCGGGAGGTGCTGGCCGAGGCCTGGCCCGCCGGGCGGGCGAAGGGCGCGCCGCCGCACGTCTCGGTGACCGTACCGGGGAGCACGGTGCGGGTCCGGGTGGCTCTTGAGCTGCCGTTCCCCTCGGACGTCGCGACGCTGGCCGGGGCGGTGCGGGCGCGGATCGCCGAGCGGGTGGCGGGGCTGACCGGGGTCAGGGTCTCGGAAGTGGTCGTCGTGGTCGAGAAGTTAATGACGGGGGGCGCTTCGTGAGCGCGCAGGCCCCTGAGGCGGAGGGGGCGCAGGGGCCGGAGGGGGCGCAGGGGTCGGCATCGGCGCTTCGGGCGGACAAGGTGCGACGGCCGCGGGCGCCCCGTACGGCTGCGGCGGCGTTGGTGGCGACGGCGGTGCTGGTGGTGGCAGGGGCGCTGCTGTACGACGTGATCGCGGTGCGGGTCGGGCAGCCGGCCCGGCGGTGGCGGGCGCAGATCGCGGACGAGCTGGCGACGCGGCACCTCGACGACCTGGCGGTCCTGGTGGGGGCCGGAGCGGCGACGCTGCTCGGCGGGTGGCTGCTGTGGCTGGCCGTCGCGCCCGGATTGCGGCGCTGGCTCGTGCTGCGGCCGTACGGGGGGACGAGCGCGGCCATCGACCGGGCCGGGGTCGGGCACCTGCTGACGGACCGGGCGGCCGGACTGGACGGGATCGACCACCTGCGGATCCGGGTCGGGCGGCGGCGGATCCGGATCTCGTTGGCGGGGACGGCGGAGCCGGCGTTGGTGCAGCGGCAGCTGCGGGACGAGCTGGGACGGGTGGGGCTGGGACGGCCGATGCGGCTGGACGTGCGGGCGGCGCGGGGGACCGCGCGTGTGGTGGGGGAGGAACCGGCGGGAGGGTCGGACCCGGGTGCCGGTGACCCGGGTGCCGGTACGGGGGCCGGGACGGCCGGCGGTGCGGGGGTGGCGGGGTGAGGCGGACGGTCGTCAACCGGGTGCTGCTGGGGGTGGTGGGGGCGGTGCTGCTGGGGGTCGGGGTGCTGGTGCTGGCGGGCGGGCTCGACCTGTACCGGAGGCTGGGCGTGCATCCACCGGACCGGTGGCCGCTCACCTCGCCCGATCAGCCGGTGGTCAGCGCGCGTTCGCGGGGGCAGTGGGTGGCGTCGGCGTGGTGGTGGCCGACGGTGATCGGCGGACTGACCGTGCTGGTGGCGGGGATGGTGTGGTGGCTGGTGGCGCAGCTGAGGCGCACCGGGCTGTCGAGCATCGAGGTGCCGACGCCGGGGGCGGGCGGGCTTCGACTGCGGGTCGGTGCGCGGGCGCTGGAGGAGGCGTTGGAGAACCGGACGGTGGTGCTGCCGCAGGTCGAGCGGGCCGGGGTGCGGTTGGTGCGGGCGCCGAGGCATCCGCAGCTGCGCGGTGCGGTGCGGTTGCGGCCGGGCGGGGATCCGGCCGCGCTGGTGGAGCACTTCGAGGACGGGCCTCGGGCGGATGCCTGCGGGAGCCTGCGGCTGGTGGCGCTGCCGGCCGATCTGCGGATCAGGGTCCTGCAGGCGGCCCCCGCCGAGCCGCGGCACGGACGGGGGCGGCGGGGGCGGCGGGGGCGGCGCCAGTCGCGGGTGGAGTAGTCCAGGAACGGTCAGGGTCGAGCAATCGAGAGTGGAGGCGGGAGTCAGAGGGTGCGGAGGGCGCCGCCGTCGACGGGGACCATGACGCCGGTCAGGTAGGACGCGGCGGGGGAGAGCAGGAACGCGGCGACCTTGCCGAACTCCTCGGGGGTGCCGTAGCGGCCCAGCGGGATGGCGGCGCTGGCCCGGGCGCGGGCGGCGTCGGGGTCGGCGGCGAGGCCGTCGAGCTCACGGACCCGGTCGGTGTCGATCCGGGCCGGGAGCAGACCGAGCACGCGGATGCCGCGGGGGCCGAGCTCGTCGGCGAGGGCCTTGGCGGCCATGGCGAGACCCGGACGCAGGCCGTTGGAGATGCCCAGACCGGGAATCGGCTGGCGGACCGAGCTGGAGAGCACGAAGGCGATCACACCGCCGTCGGTGAGCGCGGCGGCGGTGGCGCGGGCGAGCCGGAGGGCACCGAGGAAGACGGACTCGAAGGCGTCGCGCCACGCGTCCTCGGGGGTGGTCTCGACGGGGCCGGCCTGGGGGCCGCCGACGCTGATCAGGATGCCGTCGAGACGACCGAAGTGGTGCCGGGCCTCGGCGATGAGGCGCTCGGGGGTGTCGGGGGAGGCGTTGTCGGCGACGAGGCCCCGGGCGGTTCCGAGAGTCTCGAGTTCGGCGACGGCGTTGTCGACGGCTTGCCGGGTGCGGCCGCTGATGAGCACGCGGGCGCCGTCGGCGGCGAGTTCGCGGGCGCCGGCGAGGCCGAGGCCTCGGGTTGCGCCGGTGACGATGTAGGCCTTGTCTTTCAGTCCGAGATCCATGGGGGACATCTTGCCCGGTCGGGGAGTGGGGGCGGGTTGGGGCTGGCGTTGACGCCCGGGGGAAGGTTTACGGTCGTTGCCGGAAGTGCGGGAGGAGTGGTTCGGCGTGCGGATCGGGGAGTTGGCGGAGCGGGCGGGGACGACCACGCGGGCGTTGCGGTACTACGAGCAGTTGGGGTTGTTGCCGGCCCGGCGGGCGGGCAACGGGTACCGGGCGTACGACGAGGGGGATCTGCGGTTGCTGCGGGAGATCCGGATGTTGCAGGACTTCGGGTTCGGGCTGGAGGAGACCAGGCCGTTCGTGGAGTGCCTGCGGGCGGGGCACCCGGAGGGGGACTCCTGCCCGGCCTCTCTGGAGGTGTACCGGCGGAAGTTGGGGGAGCTGGACGAGTGCATCGCCCGGCTCCAGGACGTGCGGGCCCAGGTGGCGGGGCAGTTCGATCGGGCCGTGAGGGCGCGGGACGAGCTGGCCGCCGTTCAGGAGCCGCCTGTTTGCGAACTGGTGAAGGAGTAGACGGTGGAGATCACGGGTGTGCCGGCGGTGACGGACGAGACGTTCGCCGCTGAGGTGCTGGCGGCCGAGGGGCCGGTGCTGGTGGACTTCACGGCGGACTGGTGCCCGCCGTGCCGGATGATGGCGCCGGTGCTGGCGGACATCGCGCGGGAGGAGGGGCACCGGCTGCGGGTGGTGAGCGTGGACGTGGACCACAATCCGCGGACGCAGGCGGCGTACGGGGTGCTGTCGATGCCGACGCTGATGGTGTTCCGGGGCGGGCAGCCGGTGCGGTCGGTGGTGGGGGCGCGGGCGAAGGCGCGGCTGCTGCGGGAGCTGGACGACGTGCTCTAGGCGACGTGCTCTAGGCGACGTGCTCTAGGCGGGGACGGCGTCGAGCGGGACCTCGGCTTCGGCGGCCTGCTTGGCGCGGTCCTTGGCCTCGCGGCGGGCGAGGACCCAGACGCCGACCGGGATCATCGCGGTGAACAGCCACCACTGGATGGCGTAGGCCATGTGCGGGCCGATGTCGGAGTGGTTGGGCTCGGGGATCAGCTGGGGCTGGTCGGCCGGGGCGGGGGTGGTACCGGTGAGTTCGAGGTAGCCGCCGAGGAGCGGGGCGCCGGTCCGCTTGGCCTGCTCGTCGGTGTTGATCAGGTTGAACTGGCGGTCGGGCAGGCCGGTGCGGTCCTTGATGCCGCTGGCGCCGTACGTCTCCTCGGCGCGCAGGCGGCCGGTGAGGGAGACCTCGCCGGCGGGGGCGGCCGGGACGGGCGGGTACTCGGTGGCGCCGTCGCCGGAGGCGACCCAGCCGCGGTTGACCAGGACGGTGCCCTTGCCGTCGGCGAGCCGGAACGGGGTCACCACGAAGTAGCCGATGCTGCCGTTGGAGTCGGTCCGCTTGCGGACCACGAACTCGTGTGCCGGGTCGTACTGTCCGGTGGCCGTCGCCGCGCGCCAGGTGAGGTCCTTGGGGACCGCGAAGCCGGGGGCCGGCGACAGGGTGTCGAAGGGGACCGGCGCGGCGGTGAGGGCCTGACCGATCAGCTCGTTCCGGGCCACCCGTGCCTCGTGGCGGTGCAGCTGCCAGAAGCCCAGCTTGATCGTCGCGGGGATCAGCAGCAGCGCGACCAGCATGGTGATCAGCCACTGTCGGGTCAGCAGAAAACGGTACACATGGGAACGGTACGCCGACCTCACAAACGGCTCACGCACCGGGGTGCGGGGCGACCTCGCGCAGCAGCTGGAGGAAGGCGTCCTCGCCGACGACGGGGGTGCCGAGCTCGCGGGCCCGGCGGGCCTTGCCGCTCCAGCTGTCCGGCTCGTTGGTGACCAGCAGGCTGGTGAGGCGGCTCACCGAGGTGGCGATGTGCAGGCCGGCCTCGACCGCGCGGTCCTCCAGGACCTCGCGGTCGGTGGCGGTGTCGCCGGTGACGGCCACCCGCATGCCCTGGACCAGGGGCTTGCCGTCCACCCAGCGCCCCGGGTTGGGGTACGGGCAGGGCGGGCGCTTCTTGGCCTGGCGGTACGTGGCGCCGGTCCAGGTGCTGCGGCCCGGGGCGGCCGGCTCCTCCTCGCCGAGGTCGGTGACCGCGACGCAGTTCTGGAGCGGCAGCGGCACGCCGCCGTCGCGGGCGAGGCGCAGGCTGGGGCGGAAGGCCTCGGCGAGCACCCGGGCGTCGTCCAGGGCGTTGTGGGCGTGGCGCTGCTGGACGCCGAAGTGGGCGGCGAGCGAGGACAGCTTGCCGTTGGGCAGCGGCAGGCGCAGGTCGCGGGAGAGGACCATGGTGCACAGCCGCTGCTCGACCGGGGCGCGCAGGCCGGCCCGGGAGAACTCGCGGGAGATCATGTTCCAGTCGAAGAGCGCGTTGTGCGCGACCAGGACGCGGTCCTGCAGACGGGTGGCGAACTCGTCGGCGATCTGCGGGAAGGTCGGGGCGGTGGCGAGCAGCTCGGCGGTGAGGCCGTGGATCCAGACCGGGCCCGGGTCCCGCTGGGGGTTGACCAGGGTGTACCAGTGGTCGACGACGTCGCCGTCCGCGTCCAGCTGGTAGACGCCCGCCGAGATGACGCGGTCCGAGCGGCCGAGACCGGTGGTCTCGACGTCGACGACCGCGAAGCCCCCGGTGGGGACGGCGGAGCGCTGCGCGGGGACCTGCGCGGTCCGCGGCACTCCGTAGGTCTCGGGCTGGATCGGTTGCATGGTCCAACAGGATAAGGGGCGGGGCGGGGGGCTCCGGCCGGAATGTTGCGACCGACCGGCCGGAATAGAGTGGTCGACGGGGGTGTCGTACACCTGGTCGAGATCTTTCAGCTAAGGAACAGCGCATGCGTGCCACCGTGATTCACGGCCCCAACGACATCCGGATCGAAGAGGTCCCGGACCCGGTGATCCAGCATCCGACGGACGTGGTGCTCCGGGTGGTGAACGCCTGCATCTGCGGCAGCGACCTGTGGGCCTACCGCGGCGTGGCGCAGCGGGTGGCCGGGCAGCGGATCGGGCACGAGTTCCTGGGCGTGGTCGAGGAGGTCGGCGCCGAGGTGCGCGGCTTCGCCAGGGGCGACTTGGTGGTGGCGCCGTTCGTCTGGTCGGACGGGACGTGTGACTTCTGTCTCGAAGGGCTGCAGACCTCCTGTCCGCACGGCGGGTTCTGGGGGCAGGTCGGTTCGGACGGCGGCCAGGGCGAGGCGGTGCGGGTGCCGTTCGCGGACGGGACGCTGGTGAAGCTGCCGAAGGAGGCGGCGGGTGACGAGAAGCTGCTGCCCGGGCTGCTGGCGCTGTCCGACGTGATGTCGACCGGGCACCACGCGGCGGTCTCCGCGCGGGTGCGGCCGGGTGCGACGGTCGCGGTGGTCGGCGACGGCGCGGTGGGCCTGTGCGGGGTGCTGGCGGCGCACCGGCTGGGCGCGGGCCGGATCATCGCGCTGGGCCGGCACGCGGCCCGTACCGAGCTGGCCCGTCGCTTCGGTGCGACGGACGTGGTGGCGGAGCGCGGTGAGGCCGCGGTCGAGGCGGTGAAGGAGCTGACCGGCGGCCAGGGCGCGCACGCGGTGCTGGAGGCGGTCGGTACCGAGGAGTCGATGCGGACGGCCATCTCGATCACCCGGGACGGCGGCGCGGTGGGCTACGTCGGAGTGCCGCACGGCGGCAGCGCGGGCGTCGACATCGGTCAGATGTTCGGCCGAAACGTCTCGTTGAACGGCGGCGTCGCCCCGGCCCGCGCGTACATCCCCGAGCTGTTGCCGGACGTGCTCTCGGGCGCCATCGAGCCGGGCCTGGTCTTCGACCGCACCGTCGGCCTGGACGGCGTTCCGGACGGCTACCGCGCGATGGACGACCGCTCGGCCCTGAAGGTGCGGATCGCGTTCTGAGACCTCGGCCTCCCGGCATCCGGCCCGTGCCACCCCCTTCGGGGTGCGGCACGGGCCGGTGTCGTTCCCGGTGCCGTTCCCGAGGGAGGGCGCGGGCGGCGGCCGGGGGCCGGGAGTCGGCCCGGAGCGGCGGAGTCGCTGAGATGGACTGCTTTTCGGCCAATCGGATGGTGCGAGGGGGTGAACGCTCGACTGATCGCGGTCAACCCCTTCCGGGGCGGGCAGGACGCTCCTAGCATTGCGCGGCGCCAGACATGTGACGCCCCTCACGTTCGATCGTTCCCCCCGTGTGACAAATACGCCGAAGGAGTGAGGAGACAGCGTGGATTCGCCGCCGCTCACCACCGCCGCCACGGAAGCCCAACTCATCGACGACAGCGAGGAGTTCCGAACCCTGCGGCGCTCCTTCCGGAGCTTCGCCTTCCCGGTCACCATCGGTTTCGTGCTCTGGTACCTGCTCTACGTCCTGCTCTCCTGCTACGCGCCGGGACTGATGCGCACCAAGGTCCTCGGGCACGTCAACGTGGCCCTGGTGCTCGGGCTGCTGCAGTTCGTGACCACCTTCGCGATCGCCGCCTGGTACGCCCGCTACGCGGACCGGCGGATCGACCCGTCCGCCGCGGCGATCCGCGAGGCGCACGGCGCCGTCGTCCACGCACCCCGGGAGCCCGCCGAATGACTTCGCTCGCCAGCTCCGCCACCGAGCACCGCGGTCTGACGATGGCCCTGTTCGGCGTCTTCGTCCTGGCCACCCTCGGCATCACCGTCTGGGCCGGGCGGCAGACCAGGAGCGCCTCCGACTTCTACGCCGGCGGCCGCGGCTTCACCGGCTTCCAGAACGGCCTGGCCATCTCCGGCGACTACATGTCCGCCGCGTCCTTCCTCGGCATCGCCGGGACCATCGCGCTCACCGGCTACGACGGCTTCCTCTATTCGATCGGCTTCCTGGTCGCCTGGCTGGTCGCGCTGCTGCTGATCGCCGAACCGCTGCGCAACTCCGGCCGCTTCACGATGGCGGACGTCCTCGCGTTCCGGATGCGCCAGCGCCCGGTGCGCACCGCGGCGGGCGTCTCCACCATCGTGGTGTCGATCTTCTACCTGCTCGCCCAGATGGTCGGCGCCGGCACCCTGGTCGCGCTGCTGCTGGGCGCGGAGGGGAATGCCGCCAAGCGCTGGACCATCGTCGGGGTCGGCGCGCTGATGATCATCTATGTGGTGATCGGAGGGATGAAGGGCACCACCTGGGTGCAGATCGTCAAGGCGGTGCTGCTGATCGCCGGCGCCGCGCTGATGACCGTCCTGGTACTGGCCAAGTACCACTTCAACCCCTCGGAGCTGCTCGGCGCGGCGGCGAGCGCGAGCGGCAAGGGCGAGGCCTTCCTCCAACCCGGACAGAAGTACGGCAGCGGCACCGCCAAGCTCGACTTCATCAGCCTGGGCATCGCGCTGGTCCTCGGCACCGCCGGCCTGCCGCACATCCTGGTCCGCTTCTACACCGTGCCCACCGCCAAGGCGGCCCGGAAGTCGGTGCTCTGGGCGATCGGCATCATCGGCGTCTTCTACCTGATGACCCTGGCGCTCGGCTTCGGCGCCGCCGCGCTGGTCGGCTCCAAGGCGATCAAGGCGGCGAACGCGGCGGGCAACACCGCGGCGCCCCAGCTGGCCGAGGCACTCGGCGGAGGCGCCGGGACCACCGGCGGCGCGATCCTGCTCGCGGTGATCTCGGCGGTCGCCTTCGCCACCATCCTGGCCGTGGTCGCCGGGCTCACGCTCGCCTCCTCGGCCTCCTTCGCGCACGACCTCTACGCCAACGTGATCCGGCGCGGGAAGGCGAGCGAGAAGGAGGAGGTGCGCTCGGCGAAGTGGGCCGCGGTCGCGATCGGGGCCGTCGCGATCGTGCTCAGCCTCTTCGCGGACAAGCTCAACACCGCCGCCCTGGTCGCCCTGGCCTTCGCGGTCGCCGCCTCGGCGAACCTGCCCACCCTGCTCTACTCGCTGTTCTGGAAGCGCTTCACCACCGTCGGCGCGGTCAGCTCGGTCTACGCCGGACTGATCACCTCGGTGACGCTGGTGGTCTTCTCCCCGGTGGTCTCCGGCGCGAAGACCTCGCTCTTCCCGCACTCCGACTTCCACTGGTTCCCGCTGGAGAACCCCGGCCTGGTCTCCATCCCGGTCGGCTTCCTGGCCGGCTGGCTCGGCACGCTGCTGTCCAGGGAACAGCCCGACCCGGCGAAGTACGCTGAACTGGAGGTGCGCTCGCTGACCGGGCTGGGCGCCCACTGATCGTCCCACGATGACTATGCTGGCCCGGCCCGCCGTGACGGTGGCCGGGCCGGCCGCATCTCGGGGAAGGACGCACGTGCTGCTCGACACCTTCGGACGACAGGCCGTCGACCTGCGGGTCTCCCTCACGGACCGGTGCAACCTGCGCTGCACCTACTGCATGCCGGAGGAGGGCCTGCAGTGGCTCGCCAAGCCGGACCTGCTCACCGACGAGGAGATCGTGCGGCTCGTCACCGTCGCCGTGCGCGACCTGGGCGTGCGCGAGGTCCGCTTCACCGGCGGCGAGCCGCTGCTGCGCCCCGGACTGGTCGCCGTCGTCGCCGCCTGCTCGGAGCTGGAACCGCGCCCGGAACTCTCACTGACCACCAACGGCATCGGGCTGGCCCGCACCGCGACGGCGCTGCGCGAGGCCGGCCTCGACCGGGTCAACGTCTCGCTGGACACCCTCGACCCCGAGGTCTTCCACACCCTCACCCGCCGCCACCGCCACCAGGACGTGCTGGACGGGCTGGCCGCCGCCGAGGCCGCCGGGCTCGCGCCGGTGAAGCTGAACGCGGTACTGATGCGCGGGGTCAACGACCACGAGGCGGCCGACCTGCTGGCCTGGTGCCTGGAGCGGGGCTACGAGCTGCGCTTCATCGAGCAGATGCCGCTGGACGCCCAGCACGGCTGGGACCGCGCGTCGATGGTCACCGCGACGGAGATCCTCGACCTGCTGCGGGCCCGCTTCGCGCTCACCCCGGAGCCGTCCGAGCGCCGGGGCGCGGCACCCGCCGAGCGCTGGCTGGTGGACGGCGGCCCCGGCCGGGTGGGCGTGATCGCCTCGGTCACCCGTCCGTTCTGCCGGGCCTGCGACCGTACCCGGCTGACCGCCGACGGCCAGGTGCGCAACTGCCTGTTCGCGACCGGCGAGACCGACCTGCGCACCGCGCTGCGCTCGGGCGCGGACGACGCCGAACTGGCCGCGCTGTGGCGGGCGGCGATGTGGGGCAAGAAGGCCGGGGCCGGGATCGACGACCCGGAGTTCCTCCAGCCCGAGCGGCCGATGTCCGCGATCGGCGGCTAGGCGGTCCCTCGGCGGCCGACCGGTTCCCGGACCGGTCCGCCCTTCCGGGCCGACTCGCCGGAACCCCGGACGGGTTGCTAGGCAGCCCCGCCGGAACTCTCGACGGCCTCGGGGGTCCAGTCGGCGAAGGCGACGACCTCCTTGAGGAAGCCGCGCACCCCGAGGAACTGGGAGAGGTGCTCGCGGTGCTCGTCGCAGGCGAGCCAGGTCTTGCGGCGGTCCGGGGTGTGCAGCTTGGGGTTGTTCCACACCAGCACCCAGCCGGCGCCCGTCCGGCAGCCCTTGGCGGAGCAGATCGGCGTCTGCGGGGTGTCCATCGGGCCGTCCTCAACGATTGGCGGGTGACGTCTGCACCGCCAGTCTGTCACGCCCCGCTCGGGCCGACCGGATCCGGGCATGGCGACGCCGGGCAGCCACGGGGGGAGCCGCCCGGCGTCGGTCCGTCGCTCCGACGGGGGATGCGGAGCGCGTACGCAGTATGTCACGCCACCACCCTCGGATGGGGAGGTCTTGCATGATTAATCTGAGCTTCTTTTGAGCTTTCGACGAGCTGAACGAGGGCGAAGCGGCGTGAAACGGACGGTCAGTCCACGTCCTGTGAAGGATCGGTGGGAACGGCCTTTGCCTCACCTGTACCGGCCTTCGCACCAGCCCCACCCGTCCCACCGGGGCCGAGCATCAGCGGGGTGTCGAGCGGGAAGTCGAAGGTGCTCGGCAGTCCCGGGGCCCGCTCCCGGCCCGCGTTGGCGATCAGCACCGCGAAGTACGGCAGCAGGACGGCCCCCGCCAGGGCGGCGAACGCCAGCACCCGCTGGACGTCCCACAGCACCACGGCGAGCAGCACGCAGGCCGTGCGGACCAGCATCGAGATGACGTAGCGGCGCTGGCGTCCCCGGACGTCCTCGGTGAGGCTGCTGCGCGCCCCCGTGATCCGGAAGACCCGCCCGTCGTCGGCGCTCTTGCCCATGTGTCCTACCGCCCTCGTCGCGCACCCGCGCGCCTGGCCGCGCGGCCTCCTCACGGTACGCCCGGGTACGGGTGGCGACGAGACCGGGTGGGCCGGACCCACCCGGTCGGGTACGCGAAGGGCCTGTCCGGCGGAGCGGACAGGCCCAACGGTGGCGGGCGCCGGCGCGGGGCGCGGCCCGGCGGGCTACGAGCGCCGGGAGAGGTACTGCGGGGGCACGGCGTCGGTGAGCCAGACGCCGTTCTCGCTGAGCCGGAACTCGTGGCCGGCCGCCGTCATCGCCGCCGCGTTCACGGTCAGCACCACCGGACGGCCGTGCCGGGCGCCGACCCCGGTCGCCGTCCCGGTGTCCGCCGAGAGGTGGACGTCCTGGCGGGCCATCGGGCGCAGGCCCTCGCGGAAGATCGCCGCCAGGTGCCGGTCGGCGGTGCCGTGGTAGAGCACCGGCGGTGGTACGGCGGCGGCCAGACCGAGGTCGACCGCCACCGTGTGGCCCTGATTGGCGCGGATCGAGAGACCGTCCGGCGAGTAGCCGAAGCGGCGCTTGTTGTTGGTCGCCACGACGTGGTCCAGCTCGGCCCGCGTGAGCGGCCTGCCCCGGGCGGCGAGCGCGTCGAGCAGCTCGTCGACCCGGACCCAGCCGGCCCCGTCCAGCGTGACCCCCACCAGCCCGGGCTCGTGCCGCAGGATGCGCGACAGCATCTTGCTCGATCTGACCATGCGCTTCTCGTCCATCATGTCTCTCGTATCCCCCGTTGGTCGGCGGCTAGGAGGCCCGGCTGACCGAGCTCATGTTGAAGTCCGTGACACGCACGGGTGGCATCGCGGTGCGGGTGACGTTGTCGCTCCATTCGCGGGGCAGGCAGCGTTCGGTGCGGCCCACCTCGGTGATCCGGTTCAGCAGGTCCACCGGGGACTCGTTGAACCGGAAGTTGTTGACCTCGCCGACGACCTCGCCGTTCTCCACCAGGTAGACGCCGTCCCGGGTGAGCCCGGTGAGCAGCAGCGTCGCCGGGTCCACCTCGCGGATGTACCAGAGGCAGGTGAGCAGCAGGCCGCGCTCGGTGCGGGCGATCATCTCGTCCAGGGTCGGCGCCGACTCCTGGTCGGCCGTCTCCAGGACGAGGTTGTCGATCGCCGGGCGCAGCGGCAGTCCGGTGAGGGCCGCCGCGTGACGGCTGGTGATCAGGTCGTTCAGCACGCCGTCGCGGATCCACTCGGTGGCGGCGACCGGCTGGCCGTTGTCGAAGACCGAGTAGTCCCCGCCGGTGGAGTGGGTGAGCACGAACGGCGCGGCCTCCAGGTGGGGCTCGTGCGGGTCGGAGCGCAGCGTCAGCGGCAGGCCGCTGAGCTTGTCGCCGATCCGGGTGCCCCCGCCGGGCTTGGAGAAGACCGTCCGGCCCTCCTGGGCGTCCCGGCCGCCGGAGGACCAGTTGAGGACGATCAGCAGGTCGGCCACGGCCGAGGGCGGCAGCAGCGCCTCGTACCGCCCGGCCGGCAGGTCCACCTTGCGGGCGCCCCAGCCGAGCCGCCTGGTCAGCTCGGTGTGCAGGGCGGCGACGTCGATGTCGGCGAAGTCCCGGGTGGACGCGCCCACCCAGGCGGAGCTGGACAGGTCGGCGGTCTTGGCGTTGATCTCGACCATGCCGGTGGGCTGGTCGTGGCGCAGCCGCAGGCCGGTGGAGCTGCCCAGGTAGCTGGAGGTCATCTCGTGCCGGGCGAAGCCGTACAGCAGTTCGCCCTGGGCGGCGGCGCGGGCGAAGGCCTCGCCGAGGGCCGGGCCGAAGGCGTCGAACACCTCGACGGAGGTCAGCGCGGGCGGCTCGGTGAAGTCCGGCGAGGACGGCCGGTCGGCGATCAGCGGCTGGGCGTCCTCGGCCGGTCCGGCCGCGCGGGCGGCCTCCTCGGCGGCCCGCACCAGCTCCTCCACCTCCTGCTCGGTGACGGCCTCGCGGGAGACCATGCCGGAGGCGGTGCCCTCGGCGCCGGCCACGGTGGCGATCACGGTGAGGCGGCGGCCGCGGGTGACGCCGTTGGTGGTCAGCGCGTTGCCCGCCCAGCGCAGATTGGCGGTGGACTCCTCGTCGGCGATCACCACGCAGCCGTCGGCGCGGGAGAAGCCGAGCGCCAGCTCGACGAGTTCGTGGGGCTGCTTCGCGGTCATCAGTGACCCGCCTCCTGCTGGGTGTTGAGCACGTTGACGTTGCGGAACAGCGCCGACGGGCAGCCGTGGCTGACCGCCGCGATCTGACCGGGCTGCGCCTTGCCGCAGTTGAAGGCGCCGCCGAGGAAGTAGGTCTGCGGGCCGCCGACCGCCGCCATCGAGCCCCAGAAGTCGGTGGTGGTGGCCTGGTAGGCGAAGTCCTTGACCTGGCCCGCGAGTTCTCCGTTCTTGATGGCGTAGGCGCGCTGCCCGGTGAACTGGAAGTTGTACCTCTGCTGGTCGATCGACCACGAGCGGTCGCCCACGATGTACAGGCCGTTCTCCACCCCGGCGAACAGGCCCTCGGTGTCCGGGCCGTCGGCGGCCGGCTGCAGCGAGACGTTGGCCATCCGCTGCACCGGGACGTGCGCCGGGGAATCGGCGAAGGCGCAGCCGTTGGAGCGCTCGAAGCCCTTCAGCTCGGCGATGCGGCGGTCGAGCTGGTAGCCGACCAGGATGCCGTCCTTGATGAGGTCCCAGGACTGGGTGGCCACGCCCTCGTCGTCGTAGCCGATGGTGGACAGCCCGTGCTCGGCGGTGCGGTCACCGGTGACGTGCATCAGCTCGGAGCCGTACTTGAGCGAGCCGAGCTGGTCGAAGGTGGCGAACGAGGTGCCGGCGTAGGCGGCCTCGTAGCCGAGCGCGCGGTCCAGCTCGGTGGCGTGGCCGATCGACTCGTGGATGGTCAGCCAGAGGTTCGTCGGGTCGATGACCAGGTCGTAGCGGCCCGCCTCGACGCTCGGGGCCCGCATCTTCTCGGCCAGCAGGACGGGCAGTTCGGCGAGCTCGGCGTCCCAGTCCCAGCCGGAGCCGGTGAGGCCGCGCCCGTCGGGGGACGACCCCCGGGCCCCCACGATGAACTCGTAGCCGCGGCCGACCGGCGGGGCCAGGGTCGTCATCGAGTCGAAGGCGCCGGTGCGCTCGTCGACCGAGGTGGCCTCCAGGTCGGAGTACACCCGGATCCGCTGCTGGGTGGTCACCGTGCCCGCGGTGTCCGCGTAGAACTTGTTCTCCTGGACGGTCCGCAGGGCCGCCCGGACGTGCGAGACGCCCTCGGCGGCCAGCAGCCGGGAGCTGCGCTCGGCGAGCAGGGCGGTCTTCTCGGCGTCCGGCACCTCGAAGGGGTTGACCTCGTACCCGGAGACCCAGGTGACGTCCCGGTGGACCGGCTCGTCGGCCAGCTCGACCCGCTCGGTGGAGCCGGCCGCCCGGCTGATCCCGCCGGAGAGCCGGGCCACCGCGACGGCCTGCTCGGCGACCCGGGCCGCCGCGTCGGGGGTGAGATCGACGCCGGCGGCGAAGCCCCAGGCGCCGTCCAGCACCACCCGGACGGCGAAACCGAGCTGCACGCTGTCGGAGGTGCCGGCCGGACGCGCGTCGCGCAGCCGCCAGGAGGCACTGCGGATCCGCTCCAGGCGGAAGTCGGCGTGGCTCGCGCCCAGTTCGCGGGCTCGGGCGAGGGCGGCGTCCGCGAGCGGCCGCAGCGGCAGGGCGAGGAACAGCGGGTCGACGGCGCGCCCGTGCGGGGCGCCGGAGCGATCGGCCGGAGGGATCGGAGGCAATCGTGCTCCCAGGTCGCGGAGGGTGGCGGTGCGGCGCCACAGGGGCGCCCGCACCGCATCATTTCCCGTCCACCGGGTTTCCGGCCAGCGCATTTCTACCGGTGCGCCGCGGTTTCGGCCGGGACGATCCGGCCGCCGGGGCCCGCCCTCCCGGCGCGCCCGTCCGCCCGCCCGGCGCGCCCGCGCGAGCCGTCAGCCGACGGTCTCCCACCAGCCGTCCAGCTCCGGCGGGTTGTCGACGTCGACCCGCTCGCCGGGGCGCGGCACGACCAGCGGGACGGCCTGCTCCTTGGCGGCCTTCACCAGTCGCTCGATCGGCTCCGCCCACGGGTGCAGGCCCAGGTTGAAGGTGCACCAGTGGACGGGCACCAGCAGGCCGGCGGCCAGGTCCCGGTGCGCGAGGACGGCGTCCTCGGGGGTCATGTGGATGTCCGCCCAGGCGGCGTCGTAGGCGCCGATCTGGACCAGCGCGGCGTCGAACGGGCCGTGCTGGCCGCCGATCCGGGCGTAGCCCTCGAAGTAGCCGGAGTCGCCGGTGTAGAAGACCTTGCGGTTCGGGCCGGCGACCACCCAGGACCCCCACAGGGTGGTGTTGCGGGTCAGCCCGCGGCCGGAGAAGTGGTGCGCCGCGGTGAGGGTGAGCACCAGGTCGCCCAGGGTGCAGGTCTCGTCCCAGTCCAGTTCGATGATCCGGTGCTCGGGGACGCCCCAGCGGCGCAGGTGGGCACCGATGCCGAGCGGCACCGCGAAGGGCGCGGACTGGCTGCGCACCAGGCGCTTGACCGTCGCCATGTCCAGGTGGTCGTAGTGGTCGTGCGAGATCAGCACCGCGTCGACCTGCGGCAGCTCCTCCAGCTCCACCGGCACCGGGTGCAGCCGCTTGGGGCCGACGTGCGCGGCGGGGGAGCAGCGGTCGCTCCAGATCGGGTCGAGCAGCACCCGGAAGCCCTCGATCTCCACCAGCGCGGAGGCGTGCCCGTACCAGGTGACCTCCACGCCCTCGGAGGCCGGCCCGGGCGGGGAGACGGGGCGGACGGTCGGCACCGGACGGGCGGGGACGCGGCCGGCCCGCTCGAACAGCATCCGGCGGGCGGCGGCGCCGTCGAAGCCGGGGGCGCCGGCCGTGCGGGTGAGGGTGGAGGGCGCGTTGTGGAAGACGCCGTCGCGGTACTGCGGGGAGTTGCGCACCCGTTCCTCGCGCTCGCCGTCCGGCCGTCGCCCGAACGCGGCCGGCAGGTCGCGCAGCGCCCAGGCGGCCGTGCCCAGGCCGGCCGCCAGGGCGGTGAGGGCCAGCAGTCGTCCGCGTCGGTGGGTGCTCCCGGGCCGTGCCATGGTCATCCGCTCTGCCTTCGTCGCTCGCCGGGATGGTCGGGGATCGGTACGGCCGCTCCCGGGCCGGACCGCACCACGGGGGCAACGGGTGCGCCCGTCCGTGTTGTTCCCGTACAGTCGCCCCGATCCGGGCAGCGCCGGGGCCTGGGAGATGTCCGCCGCCGGGACGGTACGAGCGGGCACGGATTGTCGGATTGCGACAGATCCGCCGGGGAGGCGCTGTGGGAGCCCGATGCGCCGCCGCCGCCGACCGCCCGATAGCGTCACACTGCGTACGCATTCCGACGTACGTGCTCACACACGGAGAGAGGTGGATCGTTGAGCCGCTCGGTTCTCGTCACCGGAGGAAACCGGGGCATCGGCCTCGCGATCGCCCAGGCCTTCGCCGAAGCGGGCGACAAGGTGGCCATCACCAGCCGCTCGGGCGAGGTGCCCGAAGCGCTGGCCAAGTACGACGTCCTCGCGGTCCGCTGCGACATCACGGACGCCGCGCAGGTCGACGCCGCCTTCACCGAGATCGAGCAGAAGCACGGCGCGGTCGAGGTGCTGGTCGCCAACGCGGGCATCACCAACGACACCCTGCTGCTGCGCATGTCCGAGGAGGACTTCACCTCCGTCGTCGACACCAACCTGACCGGCACCTTCCGGGTGGTCAAGCGCGCCTCCAAGCTGATGATGCGTGCCCGGAAGGGCCGTGTCGTGCTGATCTCGTCCGTGGTGGGCCTGTCCGGCTCCCCGGGCCAGGCCAACTACGCCGCCTCCAAGGCCGGCCTGGTCGGCTTCGCCCGGTCGCTGGCGCGCGAGCTCGGCCCGCGCAACATCACCGTCAACGTGGTCGCCCCCGGCTTCGTCGACACCGACATGACCGCCGTGCTCAGTGACGAGCGCCGCGCGGAGATCGTCTCGGGCGTGCCGCTGGGCCGCTACGCGGCGCCCGCCGAGGTCGCCTCCACCGTGCGGTTCCTCGGGTCGGACGAGGCCGCGTACATCACTGGAGCCGTCATTCCCGTCGACGGCGGATTGGGCATGGGTCACTGATCATGAGCGGAATCCTCGAAGGCAAGCGGATCCTGATCACCGGTGTGCTGATGGAGTCCTCCATCGCCTTCCACACCGCCAGGCTCGCGCAGGAGCAGGGCGCGGAGATCATCCTCACCGCCTTCCCGCGTCCGAGCCTGACCGAGCGGATCGCCAAGAAGCTGCCGCACCCGGTCAAGGTGCTGGAGCTGGACGTCTCCAACCCGGAGCAGCTGGCCGGCATCGCCGACCAGGTCCGCGAGCACCTGCCGACCCTGGACGGCATCGTCCACTCGATCGGCTTCGCGCCGCAGGACGCGCTGGGCGGCAGCTTCCTGGACACCCCGTGGGAGTCCGTGGCCACCGCGATGCACGTCTCCGCGTACTCGCTGAAGTCGCTGACCACGGCGCTGCTGCCGCTGATGCAGGACGGCGGCTCGGTGGTCGGCCTGACCTTCGACGCGCAGTTCGCCTGGCCGCAGTACGACTGGATGGGCCCGGCCAAGGCCGCCCTGGAGTCGACCAACCGCTACCTGGCGCGCTACCTGGGCGAGCGGGACATCCGCTGCAACCTGATCTCGGCCGGTCCGATCGGCTCGATGGCCGCCAAGTCCATCCCGGGCTTCGGCGACCTGGCCGACACCTGGAACCACCGCTCCCCGCTGAAGTGGGACCTGAGCGACCCGGAGCCGGCCGGCCGCGGCATCGTCGCACTGCTGTCGGACTGGTTCCCGAAGACCACCGGCGAGATCATCCACGTCGACGGCGGTCTGCACGCCATCGGCGCCTGACGCTCCGCCCGTACGCCGCTGCCCGGCCCTCCCTCGCGGGGGTGCCGGGCAGCGGCGTTTCGTGCTTCGTTCGACCGGGGTGCTTCGTTCGGCCGGGGTTCTTCGTCCGGCCGGGCTTCTCGGGAAGGGGGCTTTCGGACCTCTTGAGAGCGGCCTTCCGGGAGGGGCCTCCTGGGACGGGGCGGCCGGGGGTCGGGCCGGTGGGCGGTCAGGCCTCGGCGGGGGCGCAGCCACCGGGGGCGGCGCGGCCGGCCTCGACGGCGGCGCGCTCGGTGTCACCGGCCCGGATCGCCTCCAGGATGGCCTGGTGGCCGATGTAGCGCTCCGCGATCAGCTCGGGGCCGACGTCGTGCCGCAGGAGCTCGCGGGTGGCCTCGCCGAGGTCGGCGTAGACGGCGAGCAGGACGTCGTTGTGGGCGGCGGCCACCACGGCCTGGTGGAAGGCGGCGTCGGCCTGGACGAAGTCCTCGGCGCCGCCGGAGTGCCAGGCGGCCTCCCGGCGGGCCAGCGCGCCGTCCAGCAGCTCCAGGTCGTGCGCGGTGCGGCGGCGGGCGGCGAGGGCCGCCGCCGAGGTCTCCAGCGCCGAACGGAGCTCGGCGACCTGGCCCTGGTCGGCGTCGGCGAAGCGGCGGTGCATCACTCCGGCCAGCTCGCTGGTGGCCAGCACGTACGTGCCGGAGCCCTGCCTGATGTCGAGCAGTCCGTTGTGGGCGAGGGCGCGGACGGCCTCGCGGACGGTGTTGCGGGCGACGCCGAGCTGTTCGACCAGGGCGGCCTCGGTGGGGATGCGCGAGCCGACCGGCCACTCCCCGGACGTGATCTGGGCACGCAGCTGTGCGATCACCTGGTCGGACAGCGGGGTGCGCCTCGGCGAGGACAGCGCCACGGGGGACTCCTTGACGGCTACGGCTCGGATGGGGCCTGGGTGGGAAGTGGCCGGACGATGAACGGTCGGCACATCATGCCAATTCCAAGGTGCATCAATTCATCCCATCATTCTATGATGCTGTCCATGCCCGCAGCAGACACCACCGCTTCCGCCCGGACCGAGAGCCGGACACCGACCGCCGAGCGGCCCGCCGCCTCCGGCTCGGCCAAGTACCTGGGCTGGCTGTTCGCCGTCGCGATCGCCGCCGCCGCCTTCAACCTGCGCCCCGTGGTCACCAGCCTCGGGCCGCTGCTCAAGCAGGTCCGCGACGACCTCGGGATGAACCCGACGCTCGCCGGGCTGCTCACCGCCGTCCCGTCGCTGTGCTTCGGGCTGTTCGGCTTCGCCGCGCCCGCGGCGGCCCGTCGGATCGGTCCGATCGCGGTCGTCACGGCGGGCATGGGCGCCATCACGGCGGGCGTGCTGGCCCGCTCGTTCGCCGGGGGCACTGCCGTGTTCCTGCTGCTCACCGCCCTCGCCCTGGCCGGGGTGGCGGTCTCCAACGTGCTGCTGCCGGTGGTGATCAAGCGGTACTTCCCGGACAAGGTCGGGCCGATGATCGGCCTCTACTCGATGGCGCTGTCCGCCGGCACCGCGCTGGCCGCGGCCGTCACCGTGCCGCTGACCACGTCGCTCGGCGGCGACTGGCGCTACGGCCTGGGTGTCTGGGCCGTCCTGGGAGCGCTCGCCCTGGTGCTCTGGCTGCTGGTGCTGATCGCCAAGCGGGAGCGCGGCGAGCGGGCCGACGGCGCCGCCGCCCCCGTCCGGCTGCCGATCACCCGCAGCCGGACCGCCTGGGCGCTGGCCGGGTACTTCGGCCTCCAGGCCACCGGCGCGTACGTGGTCATGGGCTGGATGTCGCAGATCTTCCAGGACGCCGGCATCGGCGAGGGCACCACCGGGGTGCTGCTCGCGGTCACCATGGTGATCGGCGTGCCGGTCTCCTTCGTGCTGCCCAACCTGGCCGCACGGCGCGGCGACCAGCGGCTGTTCGTGGTCGTGCTGGCCTGCTGCGGCATCGCCGGGTACGCGGGGCTGGCACTCGCCCCGGCCGGGGGCGCCTGGCTCTGGGCGGTCCTGCTGGGCCTGTCCAACTGCGCCTTCCCGCTGGTGCTGACCATGATCGGACTGCGGGCCCGGTCGGCGGGCGGGGTCGCGCAACTCTCCGCCTTCGCCCAGGGCATCGGCTACCTGGTGTCCATCCCGGGCCCGATCCTGGTCGGCTGGCTCTACGGGGCCACCGGCGAGTGGTACTGGCCGCTGGGCTTCCTGTCGCTGCTGCTGGTGCCGCAGATGCTGTTCGGCCTGCGCGCCGCGCGGGCCCGGCACATCGAGGACGAGGCGGTGCGCCCGGCGGAGCGGGCCGAGGCCTGACAGCCTGACACCGAGCGGCCGGACGCGGGGGTGGGGCCCGGGGCCCGGGCCCCGGGCCCGACGGTGAAGGTCAAGGCCCGGCCAAGGGGGTGGGGCCAGCGGACGGCGGGCGTGTTCGGGATGGGAGAATTCCGGACATGCCCGTTCTCGATCCCAATCCCACCGACGGCCGCAAGCAGCTCGGCCGCATCGCCCTCGCCTTCTCCGCCATCGTGGTGCTGGTGGCGCTCATCGCCACCGTCGCGGCCTCGATCGGCTGACGGACGCCTCTGCGCCCCTGCGCCCGTACTCCACCCGACGCTCCGGTGAACGGGACACGGTGACACTCGTCGTCCCTCGGAGTGGCGGCGTCCGGGAGCATCGCGCCGCCGGGCCGCTTTTCTGCCAAGCTTGCTGGGTATGAGCGCCGACACGCCCCGCAGGATCATCGTTCTCCGCCATGCCAAGGCCGACTGGCCGAACGGCGTGGACGACCACGACCGGCCGCTGGCCGACCGGGGCCGTCACCAGGCCCCGGACGCCGGCCGCTGGCTGGTCGACTCCGGCATCAACCCCGACTACGTGGTCTGCTCCACCGCGCTGCGCACCCGAGAGACCTGGAAGCTGGCGGTGCACGAGCTGCCGCAGCGGCCCCTCAAGACCGTCTACGAGGAACGGGTCTACGAGGCGAGCCCCGGCGAGATCATCGCCGTGCTCCAGGAGACCCCGGAGGAGTACTCGGACGTGGTGCTGGTCGGTCACAACCCGGGTGTGCTGGGTCTGACCCAGGTGCTGGCCGGGGACGCGGGCGACCGGGACGCGCTGGAGCGGCTGCGACTCGGTGGCTTCCCGACGGCGGCGATCGCGGTGCTCAGCTTCAGCGGCTCCTGGAAGGGCGTCGAGCCGGGCGTGGCCGAGCTGGTCTCGTACCACACGCCGCAGGACTGACCCCGGGAACGCAGGTGAGGGGCGCGCGGATGCGATCCGCGCGCCCCTCGTCTGTGTCCGCAGGCCGTACGGTCCGTGTCCGCGGGCCGCGCGCCTTCCTCGGGCTGTTCCTCGGGCCTCACTCCACCGGCCGTTGCCGGGCCGGCTCCTACTCGGTCTCGGTCGGGGTGCCGTGCAGCGCGTCGGCCGCCTCGACCTCCTCACGGGTGATGCCCAGCAGGTACAGCACGGTGTCCAGGAACGGTACGTTCACCGCGGTGTCGGCGGCCTCGCGCACCACCGGCTTGGCGTTGAACGCCACCCCGAGGCCGGCCGCGTTCAGCATGTCCAGGTCGTTGGCGCCGTCGCCGATCGCCACCGTCTGCTCCAGCGGCACCTTCGCCTGCTCGGCGAAGCGGGCCAGCCAGCGGGCCTTGCCCGCCCGGTCCACGATCTCGCCGACCACCCGGCCGGTGAACCTGCCGTCCACCACCTCCAGGGTGTTCGCGGCCGCGAAGTCCAGGCCCAACTGCTCCACCAGGTGGTCGGTGACCTGGGTGAAGCCGCCGGACACCACCGCGACCTGGTAGCCGAGGCGCTGGAGCGTACGGATCAGGGTGCGCGCGCCCGGCGTGAAACGGACCTCGGCGCGGACCTTCTCGGTCACCGAGGCGTCCAGCCCGGCCAGCAGCGCCACCCGGGCCCGCAGCGACTCGGCGAAATCCAGCTCGCCGCGCATCGCCGCCGCCGTCACCTCGGCGACCTCCTCCTCGCAGCCCGCGTGGGCGGCGAACAGCTCGATCACCTCGTCCTGGATGAGCGTGGAGTCGACGTCCATGACCACCAGGCGCTTGGCCCGGCGCTCCAGTCCGGCGGCGACCACCGCGACGTCCACCCGCTGGGTGGCCGCCTCCTGGGCCAGCGCGGCCCGCAGCTCGTCGGTGGCCACACCGGAGACGGCCAGCTCGACCGCCGTCACCGGGTACTTGGCGAGCCGGAAGACACGGTCGATGTTGCCCCCCGAGGCGGTGATCCGGGAGGTGAGCGCGGAGACGGCGGCGGCGGTCAGCGGATTGCCGAGCACCGTGACGTGCGAACGGCCCTCACGGCGCGGCCGGTTGTCACCGATGCCGGAGAGGATCTCGGCCTGGAGCTTCTGCTCGTCGGCCCAGCGGTGGACGGTGGCCCGCAGCCCACCCTCGGCGGCGGGTACGGGGGGCGGGGTGACCAGCGCGCAGAGCGTGATGCGGCCACGGGTCACGACCTGCTCGATGTCGATGACGTCGACGCCGAAGCCGGCCAGCGTCGCGAAGAGGCCGGCAGTGATGCCGGGGCGGTCCTTGCCGAACACCTTGACGAGCAGGGTGCGCTCGTCCGCGGTCCGGTGCTGGGCGGCGGGGAGGGGCTCAGCGGCCAGGGGCGATGCGTTCATGGTGCCTCCCACGCTACCGGGCGCCCGACGGCCCGGGGGCACCCGTCCCACCTCGCGGGACGGCGCGGTCCGGGGTCGGTAGCAGCCTGGTCACAGTCGCCCGGGCCGACTTTCACCGGCGGTCGGCGGGCTGGAATGATTCCCCCCGTCAGTCAGAGAAACATCGCAGCCCCGGCCGGGGGCCACAATTCGGGGGAACCGAGAGAGCGGGGCAGGCGAGCAGTGCCGCAACTCGTCATTGAGATCAACGGACAGCAGCGGACTCTGGAGCCCGGGCGGTCCTACACCATCGGGCGCAACCCTCAGTCGGACTTCCCGTTCGAGGACGCCAGGGTCTCCTGGCAGCACGGGACCATGAGCTTCAACGGCAGCGGTTGGCAGCTGGACGACCACGGCAGCACCAACGGAACGTACGTGGCCGGGGCCCGCACCCTGCAGGCCCAGCTGTTCCCCGGTGCCGTGGTCAACCTGGGCAACCCGGAGAACGGCCCCCGGCTCGGCTTCTCCGCACCCGTGCACGCCGCCGCTCCGCAGGCCGCCGCTCCGCAGGCCGCCGCTCCGCAGGCCGCGGCTCCACAGGCCACCCCGATGCACGAGGCCGCCACCAGCCGCGGCCCGGTGCCCACGCCCCAGCAGCCCGCCCCGCAGCAGGGCTGGTCGCAGCACGACCCGTACCAGCAGCCGCAGCAGCAGGCCTGGCCCGGGCAGCCGCAGGCCCAGCCGCCGTTCCCGCAGCAGCAGTACGCGCCGCCGCAGGCCCAGCCGGCCCCGCAGCAGCCCCAGCCCCAGCACGGTGGCTTCCCGCAGCAGCAGGATTTCCAGGCCCCGCCGCAGCACGGTGGCGGCGGGCCGCAGCCGACCATCATCCGCAACCTGACGTCGTCGATGCGCACCGCCCGGATCGGTCGTGCGCTCGACAACGACATCGTGGTGTCCGACCTCCAGGTCTCCCGCCACCACGCCGAGCTGCGTCAGCTCCCGGACGGCCGCTACGAGATCGTCGACCTCGGCAGTCACAACGGCATCTTCCTCAACGGCCAGCGGGTGCAGCGTCAGCTGATGGGCCCGCAGGACCGGCTGACCGTCGGCCACTCCAGCTTCGTCCTGGTCGGCGACCAGCTGCAGGAGTTCGTCGACACCGGTGCGGTCTCCTTCTCCGCCCGCCACCTGACCGTCGAGGTCGACCACAAGGGCGGCAAGAAGGTCCTGCTCGACGACGTCAGCTTCGGCGTCCCGGAGAAGTCCCTGGTCGCGGTCATCGGCCCGTCCGGCTCCGGCAAGTCCACGCTGCTGCGCGCCCTCACCGGCTACCGCCCGGCCGACCGCGGCGAGGTCCTGTACGACGGCCGCAACCTCTACAAGCAGTTCGCCGAGCTCCGCTCGCGCATCGGCCTGGTGCCGCAGTCCGAGATCCTGCACCGCGAGCTCACCGTCCGGAAGGGCCTCAAGTACGCCGCCCAGCTGCGTTTCCCCGGCGACACCGAGGCGCGCGAGCGCGAGGCCCGGATCGACGAGGTGCTCTACGAGCTGCGCCTGGACAAGCGAGCCGACAACAAGATCACCGCGCTCTCCGGCGGCCAGCAGAAGCGTGTCTCGGTCGCCCTGGAGCTGCTCACCAAGCCCTCGCTGATCTTCCTGGACGAGCCCACCTCGGGCCTCGACCCGGGCATGGACCGCGAGGTCATGCAGATGCTGCGCGGCCTCGCCGACGACGGCCGCACCATTCTGGTCGTCACCCACTCGGTGGCCGAACTCGCACTCTGCGACCGGCTGCTCGTGATGGCGCCGGGCGGCTCGGTGGCCTACTTCGGCCCGCCGGACGAGGCGCTGCACTTCTTCGGGTACGAGACCTGGGCGGACGTCTTCCAGGCCTTCGAGAACTACCCGGACCACGACTGGGCCGGCCGCTACCGCGGCTCGGTGCACTACCAGCAGTACTCCGCGCCCACCGTGGAGGCGGGCGAGGTGCAGCACGTCCAGGTCGCCCAGGAGGCGGTCAAGCCGCCGAAGCCGCAGAGCTGGGGCTCGCAGCTGTGGACGCTGATGCGCCGCTACATGTCGGTGCTCGCCTCGGACCGCGGCTTCCTCGCGCTGTCCGTGCTGCTGCCCGCCGTCATCGGCGCGGTCAGCGTGCTGATCCCCAACGAACCGGGGCTCGCGCCCAACCCCAAGACGCAGCTCCACCTCAACAGCGGCGCCGCGACGATCATGCTGATCCTGGCGATCGGCGCCTGCTTCTCCGGGGCGGCCAACTCGGTCCGCGAGTTGATCAAGGAACGGGCGATCTACGAGCGGGAACGAGCCACCGGGCTCTCCCGCTCGGCGTACATGATGTCCAAGATCATCGTGCTGGGCTTCTTCAGCGTGATCCAGGGCGCCATCATCTCCGCCGTCGGCTTCCTGCCGCGCAAGCTCCCCGAGCACGGCCTGATCGTCAAGAACCTGCCGATCATCGAGATGACCATCGGCATGATCCTGCTGAGCTTCGCCGCGATGATGTTCGGCCTGATGATCTCCGCGCTGGTGAAGACCGCCGAGAAGACCATGCCGCTGCTGGTCATGTTCGCCATCGTCCAGGTCGTCTTCACCGGCTGCCTCTTCCAGATCTTCAGCAAGCCCGGACTGGAGCAGGTCGCCTGGCTGATGCCGGCCCGCTGGGGCACCGGCATCGTGTCCACCACGCTCGACCTGTCCGTGCTCATGGGCCCCTGGAACAAGGACTTCCAGAACCCCAACTACGACCCGCTCTGGAAGCACAGCGTCGCCCAGTGGGCGATCGACGCGGGTGTGCTGATCGCCATCTCCGTCGCCATCGGCGTCCTCGTGACCCGGCTCCAGCGCCGGCACGAGCCCGAGGTCATGCAGAAGGGCTGACCCCTTCTCCGACTCTCCGGCGGCAGGCCGAGGGGCGGCTCTCCCAACAGGGAGGGCCGCCCCTCGGCGTGCCGGGCGCTCTCACGAGGCTCCGGGCGGGCCCTGCGGCCTAGGTCCCCGGACCTGGGCCCGGGGCGGCCGCGGACGGACGCGGCGGTCGCCGGGGCGGCGGTAGTTTGGCGGTATGTCCAGCACCACCGGAGACCACCGGACCCACCGGGGCCCGCTGCCCGCCTGCGAACCCTGCCTGTCCGGGATCGAGGCCGTCAGCCAGGCACTGCTCGCCATGAGCCGGCACCTGGAGGTCCGTGAGGTGCTGCGCCGCATCACCGCTTCCGCCAGGGGACTGCTCGGCGCCGAGTACGCGGCCCTGGGCGTGCCCGACGACCACGGGGGCTTCGCCCAGTTCGTGGTCGACGGTGTCACCGACGAGCAGTGGCGGGCGATCGGCCCGCTGCCCCGACAGCACGGTGTACTCGCCGCGATGCTGCACGAGACCGGCCCCACCCGGCTGGTGGACGTCCGCAAGGCACCCACCTTCGAAGGATGGCCCGCAGCCCACCCCGACATGGACGCCTTTCTGGGCATGCCGATCCTGGACACCGACGCGGCCGAGGACGAGTCGCAGGTGATGGGCGTCATCTTCCTCGCCAACAAGCGTGGCGGTGGCCTCTTCACCGATCACGACGAGGAGCTCCTGCGGATCCTCGCCGCGCACGCGGCCCTCGCACTGTCCAACGCCCGACTGTACGAGCGAAGCCGCGAGCTCACGCTGGCCGGCGAGCGTGCCCGGATCGCCCACGACCTGCACGACGCCGTCTCGCAGAAGCTCTTCTCGCTCCGGCTCACGGCCAAGGCGGCCGCCAAGCTCGTCGACCGCGACCCCGTCCGGGCACGTGCCGAGCTCGCCGAGGTCGCCCGTCTCGCCGCCGAGGCTGCCGACGAGCTGCGCGCGGTCGTCGTGGAGCTGCGTCCCGCAGCCCTGGAGGAGGACGGGCTCAGCGCCACTCTCGCCTCCCAGGTGCAGGTCCTGGACCGGGCGCACACCGCTGACGTCGCCTTCGCCGCCGACGGGGTCCGGGCGCTGCCGCCTGCCCAGGAGGCCGCACTGCTGAGAGTCGCCCAGGAGGCGCTGCACAACGCGCTGCGCCACTCCGGCGCCCGCAGGGTCACCGTCACCCTGGCAGGGACGCCTGCGCGCGGTGCGGTGCTGCGCGTGCACGACGACGGGCGCGGCTTCGATCCGGAGTCCGTCCGGCGAGCAGGCCGTCACCTCGGCCTGGCCTCGATGCGCGACCGCGCGGCCGCCGTCGGCGGCACACTCACCCTGGAATCGGCCCCCGGTCAGGGGACGCTCGTCGAGATGGAGGTCCCCGGTGCCTGAGAGCACACCGTCGATCCGCGTCCTGTTGGTCGACGACCACCAGGTGGTTCGGCGCGGGCTGCGCACTTTCCTGGAGGTCCAGGACGACATCGAGGTGGTCGGGGAGGCCGCCGATGGGGCGGAGGGTATTGACCGGGCCCGTGAGCTCGACCCCGATGTCGTCCTGATGGACCTCAAGATGCCCGGCGTCGACGGCATCGAGGCGCTGCGCACGCTCAAGGGCGAGGGCAGCCGCGCCCGGATCCTGATCGTCACAAGCTTCACCGAGCACCGCACGATGGTTCCCGCGCTGCGGGCCGGTGCGGCCGGGTACGTCTACAAGGACGTGGACCCGGAGGCGCTGGCCGGGGCGATTCGTTCGGTGCACGCCGGTCATGTTCTGCTCCAGCCCGAACTGGCCGAGGCCCTGCTCGCCGACGACGGCCCGCGCGTTCCGCAGGGTCGAGGTGGCACGCTCACCGAGCGCGAGCGCGAAGTGCTCGGACACATCGCCGATGGCCGCTCCAACCGGGAGATCGCCCGCAGTCTGCACCTCTCGGAGAAGACGGTGAAGACCCATGTGTCCAACATCCTCATGAAGTTGGACCTGGCCGACCGCACCCAGGCGGCACTCTGGGCCGTTCGTCACGGCGAGGCCCGCGACGGGTAGCGCGCCAGGGGCGCGACGTACTGGTGCGGGCGCCGTGCCGATCGGCAGGTTTTCGGCCAGGCAGGGCGTCAAACGGTGGTCCAGCATGTGCTGTTCGGCAGGGTTGGCCCGAATTCAGGTGATCCATCGCCATTCGGGTGTGCCAGGCTGATCGCCGACACCGATCCCGAGGGAGGGCCGGATGAACGCGATGCGCAATCAGTGCGGGCCTGTCGTGCTGGCCCGTGAGCTTGAGGTGACATGCCGCCTGTTCGACGAGCCTCCGATGTCCGGGCCTGGGTCGCAACCGACTGCCGAGGACGGAGACCGAGGGCGGGCGCCAGGACGCCCCTTGTCCGGATGCCAGGTGGCGAGGGCAGAGAATCGTGCAACAGAGGCCGTCGAGCGCACAGCGAGGTTGGCCCGGGAGACAGCCCGAGACCGGGAGGCCTACGGGCCGGAGCTGCTGAGACGCCGACTGCGGATGCGGCGTTGGCAGTTCAACCTGGCACGGGAACGTGAACTGATCCCCGAGCCGGACCTCGACAACGGCACCTGGTCGGCGCTCGTCGAGGTACAGCTGAAGGCCCGCACCGAGGAGATCATCCTCGCGCTCGGCGCCGTGCCGCCCGTGGGGGCGGCCAAGGCGGCCACGGTGTTGGGCCACACCACAGGTCTGCTGGTGATCGCCGAGGACATCAGGCGGCTCGCCGCCGCAGGAGAGCTACGCCCCTGCGGCGGATACCGGGGCTGGCCGACCTACAGCCGGGAGGCCTTGGCCGCCGTCCCGTATGCCGTGGTGCAGCAGACTGTCACGGAGCGCATGCACAAGGCTGCGGCCACGGCACGGGCCGCGGCCGAGGGGCTGGAACGGAGACTCGCGGAGAGCTACTCGGCGGAGGAGGCAGCCGAAGTCCTGGGGTGGCCCCGGTGCCGGCTGGTGGCCACGACGGCACAGGGAAGCCTGACCGCCGGGCCCGACGGCAGATACGAGCGCGCCGAGGTGATCGCGCTCGCCACCGTCGACTCCGGGGCCCAGCACCTCTCAGCGATCGTCTCGCTCGTCCACGAGGGCGTTGTAGGCGGCGACCTGGGCGCGCCGGGCGGTGCGCCGCAGCGGGGCCAGGGCGGATTGGCGGGCCGCCATCTCGGAGGCGCTGACGGCAGCGCCGTGGCCGCCGGAGGCGATGGAGAGCAGGGCGGACACCTGGCGGGCCGACTCCAGGACACGGACGGCCCGGGGCGGGTACCCGGGAGCGAGCAACTCGCTGTGGCCACGACGGCGGTAGGCATCCAGGGCGCGCAAGGCCTCAGGTCCGGCGCCGGCCACGTCGAGGCGGGCGAGCATGACGGTCGCCTCCCGCAGCCCGTCGGCCAGTTCACGTTCGGCCTCGTGGAGCGACGGCACGTCCGCCGGAGATGTGTCGTTGACCTCGGAACAACGCCACAGCACGGTGGCCGAGCGGTCGCCGGCCGGGCCGTACACGTCCACCTCCGGCACCAGCCCGAGAGGTGCGCCCACGGCCAGGACGGCCTCGCCCGCACTCATGGCCTGCTCGTTGAAGGCCTTCGGACCGGTCAGCCCGAGCGGATGCCCGGCTGAGGGCAGCGCGAGACGTAGACCCTTCACGCCGAGCACCCGCAGCCGCCCCAGCGCCCAGGTCAGCCCGTGCTGCTCGCCGGGCTCGTCGCCGGGCAGTCCGGTGACCCGGTGGATCTCGTCCCGGCCCAGGACGGCCGTGGCGGCGTCGTCCGGCGGCACCAGGCCCGCCAGCAAGGCGTTGCCCCATGCGGTGAGCCGCCCCGAACGGGGCTCTTCGTACGGATTGTCGGCAGGAGTCACGAGCATCCGGCCAGCCTACGGAATCGGCGGTCATCCGCGTGGCGTAGGTTTGCCCATGCGTGTGCGGCGCACCCACCCCGTGCCCACCGGCTGCCGGAGTAGGCTCGCCGCCCGCACCGACGGCCGAGAATCTTGTTTTTTGGGGAAGGCGTAGGCATGAGCGACGTGCTGGAGCTGGTGGACGTATCCGTGGTCCGGGAGGGGCGCGCGCTGGTCGACCAGGTCTCGTGGTCCATCTCCGAGGGCGAGCGTTGGGTCATCCTGGGCCCGAACGGCGCCGGCAAGACCACGCTGTTGCAGATCGCCTCCTCGTACCTGTTCCCGACCTCGGGCAAGGTCACGGTGCTGGGTGAGAAGCTCGGCGAGATCGACGTCTTCGAGCTGCGTTCCCGGATCGGCCTGGCCGGCGCCGCCATGTTCGACAAGCTGCCGGCCGAGCAGACCGTGCTCCAGACCGTCCTCACCGCCGCGTACGGCATGACGGTCAGCTGGCAGGAGACCTACGAGCAGTCGGACGAGGTCCGCGCCCTCGCCCTGCTCGACCGCCTCGGCATGGCCAATCTCACCGACCGCAAGTTCGGCACCCTCTCCGAGGGCGAGCGCAAGCGCACCCTGATCGCCCGCGCCCTGATGACCGACCCCGAGCTGCTGCTGCTCGACGAGCCTGCCGCCGGCCTCGACCTCGGTGGCCGCGAGGACCTGGTCCGCCGGCTCGGCGCGCTCGCCCAGGATGAGTTCGCCCCGGCAATGGCGATGGTCACCCACCATGTCGAGGAGATCGCGCCGGGCTTCACCCACGTCCTGATGATCCGACAGGGGAAGGTGCTCACGGCCGGTCCGATCGACACCGAGCTGACCGCCCGTAATCTCTCCAAGTGCTTCGGCCTGCCGCTCACCCTGGAGCGGCACGGAGACCGCTGGTCGGCCCAGGGTCTGCCGCTGGGCTGAGGCCCCTTCGTCCGCTCATCCGGAAGGCCGTCGGAAACCGGTCGCACGCGCGACCGGTTTCCGCCCCTCGACCTGCGGGAACTGTCCGCTTCGAAGGCCTTCGCTCCCTAGGATGGACGTGTGGACAGCTGGATCTGGTGGCTCCTGGCCGCCGCAGGGCTCGGCATACCGTTGGTGCTCACCGCGATGCCGGAGTTCGCCATGTTCGCGGTCGGGGCGCTGGCCGCCGCCGTCGTGGCCGCGCTGGGCGGGGGAGTGGTCGCCGAGACCCTGACCTTCGTCGTCGTCTCGGTCGCACTGGTGGTCTTCGTCCGCCCGATCGCCTACCGGCAGCTTCAGAAGGGCCCGCAGGTCAAGATGGGCATCGAGGCGCTCCAGGGCGCCACCGCGGTCGTCGCGGAAACCGTCGACGGGGAGGGCGGGCGGATCAAGTTGAACGGTGAGATCTGGTCGGCCCGTGCGCTCCACCCGGGCCAGGTGTACCAGCCTGGACAGCAGGTCGACGTCGTCGAAATCCAGGGCGCGACCGCCCTGGTCGTCTAGGGGAGAGTCCGTGGAACCCGTCCTTATCGTTTTGGTCGTCCTGGTCGTGGTGGCCTTCATCGCGCTGATCAAGACGATCCAGGTCATCCCGCAGGCCAGCGCCGCGATCGTGGAGCGCTTCGGCCGCTACACCCGGACGCTCAACGCAGGGCTGAACATCGTCGTCCCGTTCATCGACCGCGTCCGCAACCGGATCGACCTGCGCGAACAGGTCGTGCCGTTCCCGCCGCAGCCGGTGATCACCCAGGACAACCTGGTCGTCAACATCGACACCGTCATCTACTACCAGGTGACCGACCCCCGCGCCGCGACGTACGAGGTCGCCAGCTACATCCAGGCGATCGAGCAGCTGACTGTCACCACGCTGCGCAACATCATCGGCTCGATGGACCTGGAGTCCACGCTGACCTCGCGAGAGGTCATCAACGCCGGCCTGCGCGGTGTCCTGGACGAGGCCACCGGCAAGTGGGGCATCCGGGTCAACCGTGTCGAGCTGAAGGCGATCGAGCCGCCGACCTCCATCCAGGACTCGATGGAGAAGCAGATGCGCGCCGACCGGGACAAGCGCGCCGCGATCCTCACCGCCGAGGGCCAGCGCCAGGCCCAAATCCTCAAGGCCGAGGGTGAGAAGCAGGCCGAGGTGCTCAAGGCGGAGGGTGAGGCGCAGGCCGCGGTCCTGCGCGCGGACGGTGAGGCGGCCGCGATCCGGACGGTCTTCGAGGCCATCCACGACGGCGACGCCGACCAGAAGCTGCTCGCCTACCAGTACCTCCAGACCCTGCCCGAGCTGGCCAAGGGCGACTCCAACAAGCTCTGGATCATCCCCAGCGAGGTCGGCGACGCGCTCAAGGGCCTCGGCGGTGCCTTCACCGGCCTGACCGGCAACGGCGGGGTGAACGGCGGCGCGGTCGCGGCGCCCAGTGTCCCGCAGACGGTCCCGGCCGCCACCCAGGTGCCGTTGGACCCGGCGTCCGGCCCGCGGCCGGTGGACACCGAGAAGGGCGCCGCCCGTCCCCGGGTGGACCCGGCCCGGGAGTACCCGAAGATCGACCCGGAGTGATCGGCCGAACCGTGCTTCGCCGAGGGCCCGCTGCCGAGAGGTGGCGGGCCCTCGGCCTTTCACGGTGCCGAAGCGCACGTACTGGGCACTGTGGCGTGCGTCCCGAATCGTGGGCGGGTCTGGTCGGCCCGCAGGGCCGTCCGGCATGATCCCCTCGGACAGGACCGAGAGGAGAGGTGACCCATGACGCTCTGGGAGTCGATCGCTGTCCTGGTGGCCGGCGTCGGCGCCGGGATGATCAACGTGATCGTCGGCTCCGGCACGCTGATCACCTTCCCGGTCCTGCTCGCCGTGGGCATCCCACCGGTCACCGCCAATGTCTCCAACTCCTTCGGCCTGGTCCCCGGCTCGCTCAGCGGGGTGATCGGGTACCGCCGCGAACTGGCCGACCAGGGGCGCCGCGTGCTGCGGATGGGCACCGCCTCCCTGTTCGGTGGGCTGCTCGGTGCGCTGCTGTTGATCAAGCTGCCGAGCGGGGCCTTCGACGCGATCGTCCCGGCGCTGATCCTGCTGGCGCTCGTCCTGGTGGTGATCCAGCCCCGGGTGGCCAAGGCCGTCGCCGCCCGCCGCCGTCCCGGCGGCGATCCGGACGGCAGCCCGGTACTGCTGGTCGGGGTGTTCCTGACCGGCATCTACGGCGGCTACTTCGGTGCCGCGCAGGGCGTGCTGCTGATGGCGCTGATGGGCATGCTGCTTCAGGAGGAGCTCCAGCGGATCAACGCGGTGAAGAACGCCCTGGCGCTGATCGTAAACGCGGTCGCCGCGCTCTTCTTCCTCTTCACCTCGACCGTGAACTGGGCCGCCGCCGGTCTGATCGCGGCGGGTTCGCTGGTCGGCGGCCTGCTCGGGGCCAAGGTCGGCCGTCGTCTCCCGCCGACCGCGCTGCGCGTTGTCATCGTGGTGGTCGGCCTCGTGGCCGTCACCAAGCTGTTGTTGAGTTGAACGACCGTCAGACCGTATGCAGGTCGGAGGAGTACGCCATGGCCCTGGAGATGCGTGAGAGCTGCGAGCGCTGCGCGGTGTCGCTGACCGCGGACGGCCGCGCCTCGATATGTTCCTACGAGTGCACCTTCTGCCCGGACTGCACCGACGCCATGGCCGCCACCTGCCCCAACTGCGGCGGCGAGCTGGTGGCCCGTCCGCGCCGGAAGGCCGCCTGACACCGGTTCCCGGGCACTCTGAACGGCCCGGAATCCCGGCCCCGGAGCCCCGGCCCCGGAGCGACGACCCACCGGACGACCCACCAGGAGTGCGGCGATGAGCAGCAGGGCGCGGCTGAACGAGGACGAGATCACGGCAGCCCTGGCGGCGCTGCCCCAATGGAAGCGGGAGGGCGACAGCATCGCCCGTACCGCCGACGCGCCGGACTTCCCGGCGGCGATCCGGGTGGTCGTCTCCGTCGCGGAGCAGGCCGAGGCGCTGGACCACCACCCCGACATCGACATCCGCTGGCGATCGCTGCGCTTCGTCCTGTCCACCCACAGCGCCGGCGGCCTCACCGGGCTGGACTTCACCCTCGCAGCCCGGATCGACGAGGCCCTGCGCGTCGAGTCGGCGGCCTGACGCGGCACGGCCGAGGAGCCCGGGCCCGTCCGACCGAGGGCCCGGGCCGCCTCTCCGGGCGGGCGTGAGATGCTGACTGCCGCATCGGCAGGCAGGTGGCTCGGGAGGGACGGAACGGATGGCGCAGGAGCCCTTCGGAGACGCCCACCCCCAACAGCCGTGGCCGTCCGAGGGCCACTCGGACTGGCAGAACGGCGGGCACAGCGGGCACGGCGGGTACTCCGAGCAGCAGCAGACGGCGGAGCAGCCGTCGCAGTGGCAGCCGCAGCAGCAGGCGGGTTACGGCTCGGCCGAGTACGGGCAGCAGCCGCAGCTCGGCCAAGGCGTCTACGGGCACACCGGCTACGAGACCAGCTACGACACCGGCTACGGCCAGGCCGGTCATGACCAGGCCGGCTATGACCAGAGCGGTTACGACCACAGTGGATACGGTCGGACCGGCTATGTCGAGGGCGGCTACGTCCACGGCCAGGATCAGGGCCACTACGGCGTTCAGGAGCAGTACCAGCCGTATCCGCAGTACCCGGACCACGCACAGCCGCATCAGGCCGCCACACCGTACGCCGCCCCGCGGCAGCCCGCCGGGGAGGGCTTGTACGTCCCGGCCGGGGCGGAGTACTCGGCGGACGGCTATGTGCACCTCGAAGAGGCCGGGCAGGTGCCCGTGACCGTCCCGGAGCAGTCCGCGGAGACTTCTACGGAGCAGGCCCCCGAGTCGCAGGCCGAACCCGCCTCGCCGTCGCGGGCCTCCGCGCGCCGAGGTGCCGGTCGTGGCTCCGGTGCCCGTGCCGGCGCGGGCGCTGACTCGGGCTCTTCGCTCTCCGCCAAGGCACGGAAGGCCGCCGACGCGGTGCTGGCAGGGGATCACGTGCCCAGCCGCAAGGCCCTGCTGGTGCGGACCGGTGCCGGGGTGGCCGCGCTGGGAGTACTGGTGGCGGCGGGGCTGATGGTCGGAACCGAGGGCGGTGGCAGCGCGGCGGCGAGCAGCGGCGGTGAGCCGGGCTTCGCGGTGGCGCACACCAGGGCCTGGGCCGCGCAGCCCGCCGTGGCCGGCCCGGCCGGGGGCGACGACACGCTGATCGGCAGCTGGCTGCTGGCCGACGCGGTGGTCCGGGCCGACGGCTCCGGTGTCCGCGCGTACGACCGGGCGGGCGGCAAGCCGACCTGGTCGGTGGAGCCGCCGGCCGCCGGGGCCGTCCCGTGCGGGCTGTCGGCGGGAGTGAACCAGGCGGGCCTGGGCGCGGCGCTGTTCCGTCCGCAGGCCGATCCGAAGAGTCCCTGCACGCTGGTGTCCGCCGTGGACACCAAGACCGGCAGGACCACGTGGACCAAGACCCTCTCGGACACGAAGGGTGCCTACTCGGCGCGGGTCGGTGTCACCGAGGACAAGGTGGTGGCAGTCGGCGACGACCGGGCGCTGGCCTGGGAGTCGGCCGACGGGAAGGACGTCTGGCAGTACACCGGCCAGGGCAAGTTCTGCACCCTGTCCGGCGGCGTCAGCGGAAAGACCGTGCTCGTCGCCTCCTCCTGCGCCGATTCGACCCCCGCCGACCAGGCCGTCGCGCTGAACATCGCGGACGGCAAGGTCGGCTGGTGGCGGGGTCTGAACAACCAGCCGAAGACGGTGACGGTGCTGTCCGCCGAGCCGTCCGTGGTCCTCACGACCGGCGGGAAGCCCGAGGACGACCGGGTATTCGCCTGGGGCGCGGGCGGCGACCCGGCCGCCGAGATCCCGGTGGCCGTCGACGGCGGCCGGCTGGACGTCGCCCACGGTACGTTTTCGGCCACTCCTGGCGTCTACTTCGAGGGCCGCACGATGGTCACCACCCTGGAACCGCCGAACGGCGGCGGGCCGGTGGCCGCGGTCGGCTACGACCTGGACACCGGCAAGCAGCGCTGGAAGGTGCCGAGCGCCGCGAAGGGCGCCGTCCGGGCGGTCGGCATCGACGGCGGATCGCTGGTGCTCGCGGCCGACGAACGCCGTGACCAGCCCGCCCGTCTCAGCAGGTTCCCGCTGGCGGGCGGTCAGGAGGCGACCGGCGGCAACTTCCCGGTCGGCACCGGTTCACTGCTGATCTCCGGACGAGTGCTGATCGGTGGTGGACAGGTGGTCGTGGTGCCCGAGCACTCGACCAACTACGGCACGGCGGCGGGGTACCAGGCGAAGGACTGAGGCCTTCCGCCCTGCACCACGCCGGCGCCGCCCCACCTGCCGCCGCCCCGGCGCTGAGAGTGTCCTCAGGTCGAGAACGTCGAGAGTGCTCCCGTTCCCCGGAACCGCCTCCCGCGAACCGTCTCCCGCGAACCGTCTCCCGGCAATCGCGTCACGCCGCGGAGACGGGCCGGCCCGGTACGGCCGGCAGCCAGTCGGCGAGGTCCCGGACCTCCGAGCTGCGCAGACCGAGCGCCAGCATCAGACTGGCCTGCGGCGTCGGCTCGAACGGCCGCCGCAGCAGCTTCATCCCGGCCTGCTCCGGTGTGCGGTCCGCCTTGTGCTGGTTGTCCTCCGCGCACGCGGCGACGGTGTTCATCCAGCTGTCGGCACCACCGCGCGACCTGGGCTGGAGGTGGTCCACCGTGGTGGCCCGCCGGCCGCAGTACGCGCACAGGTGCTGGTCCCGGGCCAGGACACCCCGCCGTGACCACGGAGCCTGTTGTCGGAACGGCACCCGTACGTACCGTTGCAGTCTGATCACCCGCGGCACCGGGACGGCCACGCCCGTCCCCCGGATCGAGCGCAGCGGATGCGCCTGCTCCACCACCGCCTTGTCCTGGAGCACCAGGACGACGGCGCGCTGGAGCGACACCGTCGTCAAGGGCTCGTAGCTCGCGTTCAGAACCAGCGTGTTGCGCACTCGGCACACCCTTCCCGCGGGCGTGCCACGGCGGCACGACCGTCTCCACACACGTCACTGCCGCCGCACGGCGGTGGAACCACTCTGAATGGGCCCACAGCCGTCGAACAACGGAATTTCCGGTATCGGGGGAGAGACCGGGAGAGCGGGCCGCCCAGCTTGATGGGGTGCCTCGGGGAAACTCGCTGGCCGGAACCGCGTAGGCTCTATCAGGCTGGAGTCGTACCGACCCGGGGCCCGACCGAACCGGGCCAGCACTGGGCGGACGCCCGATCGAAGGAGAAGCGTGACCGTGACGGACATCGTCGACGAGCTGCAGTGGCGTGGGCTGATCGCCCTGTCCACTGACGAGGACGCACTGCGCAAGGCGTTCGCGGACGGCCCGGTCACGTTCTATTGCGGCTTCGATCCGACGGCCCCCAGCCTGCACCTCGGCAACCTGGTGCAGATCCTCACCATGCGCCGCATCCAGCAGGCGGGGAACCTCCCGCTCGGCCTGGTCGGCGGTGCCACCGGCCTGATCGGCGACCCGAAGCCCACCGCCGAGCGCGTGCTCAACGACCCCGAGACGGTGGCCGGCTGGGTCGAGCGCCTGCGCGGCCAGATCTCGCGCTTCCTCGACTTCGAGGGCCCGTACGCGGCGCGCATGGTCAACAACCTGGACTGGACGTCCGGGATGTCGGCGATCAGCCTGCTGCGCGACGTGGGCAAGTACTTCCGGGTCAACAACATGATCGCCAAGGAGGCCGTCGCCCGGCGGCTCAACTCCGACGCAGGCATCAGCTACACCGAGTTCAGCTACCAGATCCTCCAGGGCATGGATTACCTGGAGCTGAACCGCCGCTACGGCTGCGCCCTGCAGACCGGCGGCAGCGACCAGTGGGGCAACCTGACCGCCGGCACGGATCTGATCCGCAAGGCCGACGGCAAGTCCGTCCACGCGCTGGCCACGCCGCTGATCGTCAAGGCCGACGGCACCAAGTTCGGCAAGACCGAGTCCGGTACGGTCTGGCTCGACCCCGAGCTGACCACCCCGTACGCCTTCTACCAGTTCTGGCTGAACGCGGACGACCGGGACGTCCCCAACTTCCTGCGGATCTTCAGCTTCCGCTCGAAGGAGGAGATCGAGGAACTGGAGCGCGAGACCACCGAGCGCCCCGCCGCCCGTCTCGCCCAGCGCGCCCTCGCGGAGGAGCTCACCACGCTGGTGCACGGCGCCGAGCAGTACGAGCGCGCGGTCGCCGCGTCCAAGGCGCTGTTCGGCCAGGGCGACCTCGCCGATCTGGAGGCCCCGACCCTGGCCGCCGCCCTGGCCGAGGTCCCGAAGGCCGAGGTGTCCGAGCTCCAGACGGTGGTCGACCTGCTGGTCGCCGTCGGTCTGTCGCCGAGTCGCTCGGCCGCCCGCCGGACGATCAAGGAAGGCGGTGCCTACCTCAACAACGTCAAGGTGACGGACGAGGAGGCCGTGCCGACCGAGGCCGACCTGCTGCACGGCCGCTGGCTCGTGCTGCGGCGCGGGAAGCGCAACCTGGCGGCGGCGGAGTTGGTCGCTGTCGGCTGACCGGCTGACCGGCTGACGGGCTGGTCGACGGACCGGCCGGTTGAAGCTTGACTGAAAGCACACCCGCTCTGAGCTGCGTCTTTGAGCCCCGAGGGCCGGATCTGGACAGATCCGGCCCTCGACGTTTGACGATGTCCTCCAGGTGGCCTAGTGTTGAACGAGTCGCTGGAGCGACCATCCCACTCAGCAAGACCCACTCTCACTCTGATCCCCATGAAAATGGGTTTCTTGGCATTCCCGCCGACCGAGTGAGCGTGAATTTCGGGTAGCACTCGGAATGAGCTAATGTGGGGGACGTTGCGAAAAGCGAACCCGGCCAGTTCGGGAAATTGGATGAATGAAACTCCGGAAAACGGAGCGGAAAACATCTGATAAGCTGGAAACACGAAAGAACGAAGCCCGGAGGGTCCGCTGGAAGGCGGTCCGAAGGAAGCGTCCGTTCCTTGAGAACTCAACAGCGTGCCAAAAGTCAACGCCAGATATGTTGACATCCCCGGCCTCGATCGTTCGATCGGGGTTGGAGATTCCTTTTGAAACAAACACTAGCGAGGACGCAGTGCGCGGGGCCGCCCTATTCCGGTGGTTGCCGTGCCGCTCAACGCGGGTGTCGACCCGATTACGGGTATACATTCACGGAGAGTTTGATCCTGGCTCAGGACGAACGCTGGCGGCGTGCTTAACACATGCAAGTCGAACGGTGAAGCCCTTCGGGGTGGATCAGT
>NZ_JBSHBN010000006.1:105576-113877 GCF_053612025.1 Kitasatospora sp. NPDC054768 | reverse complement strand
CAACGCCAAAAACACCTACGACCCCACCCACACCCTCACCCCCGGCCACAACATCTTCCCCTAACCCCAAAACACACCACACACCACACACCACAACAAAAAACAGAACCCAACAACTCACCAACCCCCCCACCACACCCACCAAACAAAAGGACCGATTTCCCGTGCGCGCCATTCACCACACCGACCGGACCATCCTCAACCACCCCGCCCACGCCGTCTGGAACGCCATCGTCGACGAGCTCAACGGCAGGACGACGTGGTGGCACCCGCACAACACCCACCGGCCCGGGTCCACCGGCCCGCAGCAGACCGGCGGCACCACCACGACCACCGTCCACCCGGCGGGTGTCGGAAAGCCCGGCCCCAAGCTGCGGTTCACCTCGACCACCACGCAGGTCGTCCCGGACGCCGAGCTCACCCAGTCCCACACCGGCCACTTCCAGGGCACGACGACCTATCGGCTCACGCCCCACAACAACGGCGCCCAGACGCTGCTGACGATCACCTTCGCCACCGACCCGCACGGCCTGGCCAAGTTCTTCCACAAGCTCACGAACCTCACGACCAAGCACACCACCGCCACCCAGCACGCCCTCAGCAACCTCCGCCGCCACCTCGACAACCAGAAGTAGGAACCACCACCGGAGAAGGAGGCCCCAGTGACCGTCACCGAAATCCCCGTGCTCCCCGCCCGGCACGCCGTCACCACCACCGACCACACCGCGACGACCGACGACCACGCGCACCTCGCCATCACGGTCCACCAGCCGGGCGAGCCCGATCCGGGCCGGCCGCTGGTGTTGCTGGTCCACGGCTGGGCCGCCTCCCGGACCGTCTGGCACGCCACCGCGCAGCAGCTCGCGGCGGCCGGGCACACGGTGGCCACGTACGACCAGCGCGGTCACGCCTCGTCGACGTCCGGGCGGGAGCCGATCAGCATCGAGCGGTTGGCGCGGGACCTGGACACCGTCGTCGGGACGCTCACCACGCCGGAGCGGCCGGTCGTGGTGGTGGGGCACTCGGGCGGCGGGTACGCGGCGCTGGCCTGGGCGGCGGGGCTGCCGGCCGGGAACGGCGGGGCAAGTGTCGGGCGGCTGGCGGGTCTTGTGCTCGTGTCGACGGCCTCGCACGGGCAGAGCACGCCGGCGAGCGAGGTCAGGATGATGGGGTCGAAGCTGTTCAGCCGGGCACTGCGGACGCCGTGGCTGGGCCGTCGGCTGCTCGGTGGGACGCACGGGCCGGGTGCTTCGCTGTCGGCGCGGGAGGCCAACCGCCGGTTGTTCGCCGCCACGTCGCCGGCGACCCGGGCCGCGTGCTTCGCGTCGACGCAGGAGATGGACCAGCGCGCGGGTCTGGCCGGGATCACCGCGCCGACCGCGGTCATCACCGGCACCGAGGACAAGATCGTGAAGCCCGAGTTCAGCCGGGAGCTCACGTCGGCGCTGCCGCACGCCGAGCTGCACCGGATTCCCGGCACCGGTCACATGGTGCCGCTGGAGACTCCCCAGCACATCGCGCACCACGTCCACCTGCTGGTCGCGGCCGGCCGCTGACGACCGTGACCACCACCGCCCCGGCCGGCGTCCTGGCCGCGCTGCTCCCGCCCCACGTCCACTGTGCCGAGGCTTTCGGCGTCCCGTCCGAGGGCCGGCTGCTGCCGTCGGAGGCGGCGTACATCCGGGACCGGTCGCCGCGCCGCCGCCGGCAGTTCGCCACCGCCCGGACGCTCGCCCGCCAGGTGCTCGGTGCTCTCGGGCATCCGCCGGTGCCGCTGCTGCCCGGGCCGGGCGGGGCGCCCCGGTGGCCGGCGGGCGTCACGGGCAGCATCACCCACACGGACGGTTACACGGCCTGCGCCGTCGCCGGCACCGGGCAGCTGGCCTCGCTCGGGATCGACGCCGAGCCCGCGCGGCCACTCCCGCGGGGTGTGCTCCAGCTGGTCAGCAGCGAGGCCGAGCGCAGCGCCCTGGCCGTGCTGCCGGAGGGCCGGGCCCCCTGGGACACGGTCCTGTTCAGCGCCAAGGAGGCCGCCTACAAGGCCGTCCATCCACTGACGGGGACCTGGGCGCCGCTCGCGGCCATCTCCGTCGCCGTGTACGCCGACGGTACGTTCGCGGCCCGGCATCCGCACCACCCGGCCGTCCGCACCGGCAGCTGGGGTGTGCACCGCGGCACGGTGGTCACCGCGCTCGCGCTCCCGCCGTCCCGGGCTGCCGCCGCATGAGACGCCCTGCCGCCTGTGGACCGTCCACGCCCCGCCTCTTGCTCGGCACCGGTACGGCCGGTGCCGAACGAGGGGCGGGGCTGTGGGGGTTTCACTCCGTTCCGGGTGGTGCGCGGGGAAGGGCCGTACCCGGGCCGGTGATTCGGCGACACGCGCCGTCCCGGGGCCCACTGCGGCCGTGCCGCCGGGCTGAGCCGGGCGGCCTCCGGGGAGCCGGCTGCCGGGTGGGCGGTCAGGCCGACGTGGTCGGGGCGCCGGGGCGGTCGCCCTGGCGCGCGACGGCCACCGACCACTGCGGACAGTGCGCCACGGGAAGCGCGGAGGATCCGGCGGAGTCGGGGCGGAACGACGCCGCGGGGAGGAACACGACGCGGCAGCGTCGGCACAGCCAGGTCGCCCGCCGCACCCGGTGGAGCTGCTGCCACTGCTCGTAGGTCCGCGGCCACTGGTCCGCTGTGTCGCTCCGGCGGGAGGGTGACCGCGGCGGGTCACGGTGCCAGGGCGCCTCCGGGGGCGAGGGCGAGCTCGGCGAAGCGTTCCGCGATGAGGCGGTGGGCCTCCGGGGAGGGGTGGAGGCCGTCGGGGAGCGGGTGGGCGTCGTGGTCGTGGTCGCCGTAGAGGGCCAGGCCGTCCAGGTGGTGCAGGTGCTGGTCGCCGTCGGCCCGGCGTTCGGCGACGATGCGGGCCAGTTCGGCGCGGATGACGGTGAGGGTGAGCCGGCCGGCGGCCACGTCGGCGGGGTCGCCGGTGGCGCGGAAGCGCAGGGTGCCGCTGCTGAAGTCGGGGGCGAGCGGGCCCGGCACGGTTTCGTGGAGCGGGCAGAGCAGCGGGGAGACGACCAGCAGCGGTGTGGTCGGGTGGCCGTCCCGGACGGTGTCCAGGAAGCCGTGGACGGCCGGGGTGAAGGCGCGCAGCCGCATCAGGTCGGTGTTCACCAGGTTGATGCCGAGCTTGAGGCTGATCAGGTCCGCGGGGGTGTCGCGGATGGCGCGCGCGGTGAAGGGGTCGAGCAGGGCGCCGCCGCCGAAGCCGAGGTTGGTCAGGTCCAGACCGGCGCCGTTGGCCACCAGGGCGGGCCAAGTACCCGTGGGGTGGGCGGCGTTGGAGCCGTGGCTGATCGAACTGCCGTGGTGCAGCCAGTGCTTGCGGCTGCCGGTGGGGATCGGCTCGATCGGGGCGTCGGTGTCGAGGGCGATCAGTTCGGTGGTCTCGGTGTGCGGGAGCCAGATCTCGACGGTCTTGTCGCGTTCCGGCAGGCCGGTGAACCGGGCGCTGCCGGACGGTCCTTCGGTCAGTTCGAAGCGGCCGGTGGCGAGGTCGACGGTGCGCAGGTTGCCGCCGGGGACGGTGCTCTGCGCGGTGAGCCGGCCGTCCACCAGGAGGTCGTGGACGCCGTCCGGGACGTTCGGGACGCCCGGGTAGGCGCGCTTGGTGGGGACGGCGTGCAGCGTGACGGTGGTGGCGCGGGTGCGGAAGGCGAGCCGGACGCCGGAGGGCTGGGACTCGGCCATCGCGAGCTGCTCGTCGGGGATCCGTCGGCGGGCGGCGGCGGGCAGGCGGTGCGGCAGCAGGCCGCGGGCGGTGTGTTCGAGGTCGAGGTGGCCGTGGAGGAGGGCCTCGGTGACGGGGGTGGTGATCGTCGTCATGGTGCTGCTCTTCGGTTCGTCGGGGCGTGCGGAGGGGGTGGATCAACCGGTCGTACGGGGCCCGCCGGCGCGCAGCAGGGCGTCGAGGGAGTCGATGATCCAGTCCCAGGACTGTCGCGGGTCGACGGCGGTGTGGCTGAAGCCGCCGGCCGCCTCCAGGCTGATGTAGCCGTGGAAGACGCTGCCGAGCATGCGCACCGCGTGGGTCTGCTCCGGTTCGCCCAGGTCGTAGCCGCGCAGGATCGCCCTGGTCATCTGGGCGTGCCGGACGCCCGCGCTCGCGGCGGCCGTCTCGGCGTCCAGGCGCAGCCGGGTGGCGTCGTAGCGGCCGGGGTGGCGGGCCGCGTAGTCGCGGTAGGCGTCCGCGAAGGCGGCGAGGGCGTCGCGGCCCGCCCGCCCGGCGAGGGCGTCGGCGACGAGGTCGGCGAGTTCCTCCAGGGCGTACAGGGCGATCCGGGTCTTGAGGTCGTGGGAGCTCTTGACGTGGGAGTAGAGGCTGGCCGTCTGCACGCCGAAGCCGCGGGCGACCGCGGCGACGGTCACCTGGTCGAAGCCGACCTGGTCGGCGAGCTCGGCGCCCGCGACGACCAGGCGTTCGACGGTCAGCCCTGCCCTTGCCATGTGTGTTCTCCCGTACGGTCGCGTCGGCTGTCTACGGACAGTATGGGATTGCCTAAATGGATTAGGCAAATGGAAACGCCCCGCTCAGCCCGCTCAGCCCGCCAGGATCACCGTCTCCGCCGGCCCCGAGAAGCCCGCCTGCTGCAACGGGGTGCCCGTGGCCGCCGTCCGGCGGTGCTCCTGCGGGCTGACGCCGCGCACCCGCTTGAAGGCCGCCGAGAGGGCGAAGGCATTGCTGTAGCCGACCTTGCGGGCGGCGAAGGCGACGGTGCACTCGGGCTCGCGCAGCAGGTCGGCGGCGACCGCCAGGCGCCAGCCCGCCAGGTACGCCATCGGGGGCTCCCCGACCAGGGCGGTGAAGCGGCGGGCCAGGCCGGCCCGGGAGACCCCGACCCGCTGGGCCAGTTCGGCGACCGTCCAGGCGGTGGCCGGGTCGTCGTGCATCATCCGCAGCACCGGGCCGACCACCTGGTCGTGCTGGGCGCGGTACCAGGCGGGGGCACCGGAGTCGGGGGCGGCCAGCCAGGCGCGCAGCACGGAGACCACCAGGAGGTCCAGGATGCGGTCCAGGACGAGCTCCTGGCCGGGCTCGTTGCGCCCTATCTCGGCGGCCAGCAGGTGCACCAGGGTGTCGTCGGCACCGGTGCCGGCCGGGCGGACCAGCAGTGCGGGCAGGCAGCCGAGCAGCCGCTGGCCGATCTCGTGCTCGGCCTGGTAGGTGCCGGAGAGCACCACCGAGGAGGCCCGGTCGCCCTCCCGACCCTGACCCCAGGTCCGGACGCCGAGCGACATCACCTCGGAGACGTCCACCCCGCCCTTGGTGCAGACCTGGCCCGGGCCGACGATCACGTCCACCGGGGTGTCGGGGTCGTCCGCCACGGTGTACGGCTCCGGGCCGCGCACGATCGCCACGTCACCCGGGTGCAGCAGCAGCGGGGTGCCGCGCTCGGGCAGGATCCAGGCGTCGCCGCGGACCATCGTCACCACCGAGAGCGGGGCCCGGTCCTCGATCCGCAGCGACCACGGCGGGGTGAGGATGGAGCGCAGCAGGAACGCGCCACGGGCCTTGGGGCCGTCGAGGAGTCCCGTCAGAGTGTCCATGACGCCAAGTGTAGACGGCGGGACATCATTTGACGCTTCGTCATTTGAGAGACTCTTGAGTGATCGAGGTGGCTCGCACCGCCCGAATGCCGGATGATCTGCGCACGGGGGTACGGACCGGAACACGGCGACCGCGGCACGGCGACACCGGCTGCGAGAAGTGAGGGGCTCACGACGATGGAAACGGCACGCACACTCGTCCTGGTGGCGGCCACGGTCACCTGTGGACTGACCGCGGGACTGTTCTACGGCTACTCGTGCTCGGTCATGCCGGCACTCGCGCGGGTCGACGACCGCACCTTCATCGAGGTCATGCAGCGCGTCAACAAGGCGATCCTGAACGGCTGGTTCGTCCTCGGCTTCGTCGGCGCCCTGCTCGCCACCGCGGCGGCGGTCGCCCTGCACCTGCCCTCGGACGGGCACGACGTCCTGCCCGCGACCATCGCCGCGCTGGTGCTGTACGTCGCGATGATCGGGGTCACCCGCTCGGTCAACATCCCGCTGAACGACGAGCTCGAAGCCGCCGGGTCGGCCCAGCGGATCGCCGACCCGGCCGCGGTGCGCAGCCGCTTCGAGGCGCGCTGGGTGCGCTTCAACGTGCTGCGCGCCCTGCTGTCGACCGGCGCCCTGGCCTGCCTCGCCTGGGCACTCGTCCTCAACGGGCAGAGCTGACCGGGCCCGGACCCGCTCGACGGGCGGGCCCGGCCGCGCCGCCCGCCGCCACCCTCTGCCGCTGACCGGACTCAGCCGCAGAGGGTGGCGAAGCCGTACCCGCGCGCCTTGAGCGTGGAGATGATCCCCGGCAGCGCGGCCACCGTCTGGCTGCGGTCGCCGCCGCCGTCGTGCAGCAGGATCACCGAACCGGGACGGACGTTGTTCAGCACCCGCGACCTGATCGCGGCCACGCCGGGGCGGGACCAGTCCGCCGGGTCCACCGACCAGAGCACGACCTGCTTGCCGAGTGCCGCGGCCTTCGAACGCACCGTGCCGTTGACGGCGCCGTACGGCGGGCGCAGGCAGCTCGGGGTACGGCCGGTCTGCGCGCGGATGACCTTGTCGGTGTCGGCCACCTGCGCGTTGAGCGCGGCCGCGGACAGCCTGCTCAGGTCCGGGTGGGACCAGGAGTGGTTCTGCACGCTGTGGCCCTGCTTGGCGACCTGCGCGGTCACCGCGGGGTGGGCGGAGACGTTCTGCCCGATCTCGAAGAAGGTCGCGCGCACCCCGTACCGGCCGAGCGTCGCCAGGACCTTGGACGTGTAGGCGGGGCTGGGGCCGTCGTCGAAGGTCAGGTAGACCACCTTGCCGCCCTTGGCGCCGGCCGCCTGCGCCTCGGCGGCCGGCAGGGTGACCGCCGCTCCCGCCGCCAGGGCGACGACCAGTGCGCCGATCGCGGTCCGGAACCTGCCAACTGCCCTGCGCCTGACGGGTGGTACGGACATGCCTGCCCCCTGCGGTCGGAACTCCCGTGCACCGGCCAGTCTGCGCCCGCGGGCCCGTCCGCCGCGACCCTTCGTCGGTCGCGAGCGAACGGAATCAGCCAGCCGGGCGCCGGGTGGCGGCTGCCGGGCGACAGTTGCCCGTCGGCAGGCCGAAGGCCCCCGACGGGATCCGTCGGAGGCCCTGTGCGTGGCCGGCGTTCAGCGCCCGGCGCGGCCGTGCAGCACCAGCGAGCGGGTCAGGGCGAGCAGGCCGCCGGCGCAGAGCGCGGTGCGGAGCATGTTGACCGGGACCCAGGTGTCCGCGAACTTGGCCCGCACGGCGGCGAGGTCGTGGATCTGCGCCACGTCGCCGGCCGCCGCCAACTCGTTGTTGAGCGGGATGTTGACGCCCATGGTGACGATCAGCGCCACCACGTACAGCAGCGTCGCGGCCGCCGCCCAGAGCGCCGCCTGCCGCCGGCCGGCCTTGTGCTGGAGCCAGGCGGCGATGCCGGTGGCGAGGAAGGCGCCGATGAAGACCAGGCCGAACAGCCCGTTCCCGTCGATCGACTTGTTGATGTGCTGCATCGCCGTCACGTAGGTACCGTCGTCGCCCTCCGCGAGGCCCGGCATCACCGAGACGTCGAAGGCGAAGAACAGTCCGGCCATCAGGCCCATCGCGATGGTGGCGCCCACCAGGAGCGGGCCGGCGGCCTTGCTCCGGGTGCCGGGCACGGCCGGGGCCGTGCCGCCCGGCGCGAGGCCGGTGAAGGACTGCGCAGCGGTGTAGGAAGCAGGGGTCGCGGTCTGGTTCGAGCGCATGGGTATTCCTTCGGTCTCCCCGGTCCCCGCCCGGTGCGGGGACTCTCCCGGTGTCCGGGCCGCCGGCCTCCTCACCGCTCCCGGCCGCGGCCGGGTGCTGGTCAGGGGGTCGGTGCCGCCCGGCACCGACGATCTACTGAACTGCCGTACGGACGGCAGGTGTTGCCCTTCCGGATGGTCACGCGTTCCACACGCCGGAGGCGGCGGCCTCGCGGGCGTAGTCGGCGAAGTCCCGCGGCTCACGCCCCAGCGCACGCCGCACACCGTCGCCCAGCGAGGCGTTGCGGCCGTCCAGGATCACCGAGAACAGCTCCGCGAAGTCCGCCGGCAGCCCCGCCGCCTCCAGCACCCCCCGGTACGCCTCCTCCGACACCGCCTCGAACCGCACCTCACGCCCCGTCGCCCCCGACAACTCCACCGCCACGTCCGCGAACGACAGCAGCCGCGGCCCCGTCAACTCGTACAC